>NZ_JALKFW010000042.1:0-3492 GCF_023243055.1 Frankia sp. AgPm24
GAGGAGCAGCCAGACCCGGAACCGGCAAGTAGCTAGTTTTCGAACAACACTGCCTCAAACAGCTTGACGGGTTCCGGGTCGCGATCGGAGATTTTTGTGTGCATGGAGCCAGAGTCGCAGTCGAGTTCGGCCGGGTCCTCCGCGCCGCGGCGCGATCCGGCGCCACTGCCGTCGTGGCGTGTGTTCAGCAGCGCGGAACAGCAGCGGATCATCGCGGAGTACGAGAACGTGTCGCGCGAGGAGAAGGACTCGATCCTGCGCCGGGAGGGTTTGGCACAACACGCGGCACTTATCGCGACGCTGGACCTCCGTCGCCTCGGCCATAGTAGTCCAATACCCATCGCTCTGCTTGCGGACACCGCCGCCGCTCTTCTGGCCGACGAGTTTCAGGTCGGCGACGACCATCAGTTGATCAAAGCTGTTTCCGGGGCGATTTACGAGCATGCGGATCAGCAACCAGACAGCCATTCCCCGGCGCTGGTTCCCGCACCCTCAACCTCAACCACCAGTTACCACCCGGGCGACCGTCCTGACGAAAACATCCTCCGTACTCGTTGCTACTATGTTCCACCCGCAGGGTTCTGGGGAGCGGTCAGCCGTCACGCCCAGACCGCCGAAGATCTACATGCCATAGGCCGATCCGCTGCGAGCCGCCTGAGGCTACGGCACGCTGATCAGCTTTACCGGCGGGCGGGGAATGCCGGCAGAGCCGAGGCATGGTGGGACCTGGCGCGGCTTCGCGAGGAGGCCGGGGACCTCGACGGCGCGAAAAATCTCTACCTCGAGGCCGCGGCGGCTGGGAGCCCCCAAGCGTTGAGCCACCTCGCCGAACTTCGCGAGAAGGCCGGCGACGTCAACGGCGCGAAAAGCTTCTACCTCCAGGCCGCGGACGCCGGCGACGAGGACGCTCTCTGGGAGGTGACGCGTCTACACGAAGAAACCGGAGACCCCGACGGAGCCGAACAAGTCGCCCAGCGGGCCGCCGACTCCGGCGATGTCGGACCGTTGTCCTCACTGGCCTGGATGCGGGAAAGCGCCGGGGATGGCGAGAACGCCGAGCGGCTATATCGGCGGGCTCTGGACACCGGCCATACGTACGCTCTCTGGGACCTCGCACGCCTACGGGAAAAGGCCGGCGATCGCGCTGGCGCCGAACAGCTCGCCCGTCAGGCGCTACGTTCCGGCAACTCGGCTGTCATGCGGGAACTGGCAATCTTCCGAGAGGATGCCAGTGATCTCGATGGAGCAGAACCCCTGTACCGGCAGGCCGGAGATGCGGGAGATCCTTACACCTACTTTGATCTTTCGCGCATACGAGAGAAAGCCGGAGACCCCGACGGAGCCGAAACAATCGCCCGCCAGGCCGCCGAATCTGGAGATTCCGATCCCTCGTGGCACCTGGCCCGGATGCGCGAACTCGCCGACAACTATGCCAGCGCCAAGGAACTCTATCTTCTGGCAGGAAGCGCCGGAAATTCCGAGGCGATGAGAAGCCTCGCCTGGATGCTCGAAAAGCAAGGAGACCTGGCTGGCGCGGAACGGTACAACCATCAGGCCAAAGACGCTGGAAACCTTGACGCTATCTGGGATCTTGCGCGCCTACGCGAGGAATCCGGAGACCCCGACGAAGCCGAAAATATTGCCCGCCAGGCCGCCGAATCCGGCGATACCAGCATTCTATGGCCTCTCGCAACGCTTCGAGAGGAAAGAGGAGACCCCGACGATGCCGAACGGCTAGCATTCCTAGCCACAGACGCGGGCGACACGAGGGCACTCAGGGAACTGGCGGAGATCCGCCACAAGGATCCACGCTGGGAGAAGTTGCTGCAGTTCGGACTCGACCCAGATGGACGACTCTCAGATCCCTGGTGGTGAGGGGCTCCTTGAAGTTTCCCGTCGGCGGGTGGACTGCAGGGCAACGGCAAAGTTGCTGGTTAGCAATTTAGGTTCATGATCGTGGCGAGTGGTCGTTCGGGTCGGCGGGCGTGGTGTCGTAGCGCTTGGGTGATGTTGGTGGTGCCGGTCAGGCGCAGGCTGGTGATCGCGAGGTTGCGCAGGCTGGCCATGACCTGGGGGGTGTTGCCGGTGCGGGCGCGGTGGTGGTCCTCGTCGTAGGCGACATCGCGTACCCAGTGCAGCCGGTTCTCGATGGTCCAGTGGCCGCGGGCGAGGTCGGCGAGCAGGGTGGGGCTGGCCTGGTGGGTCGGCAGGCTGGTGATCGCGTGGACGGTTTCGGTCTGCGCTGGTCTATCGGCGACGGCTCGGCGGCGGGTGATCTGGACGGCCTGGAGGGCGCGGGGGAAGTCGATGCCGGCGCGGACCTCGGTGGCTTTCACGATCCGGGTCTCGATCCGGCCGTGCCCGCGGTCGCAGGTCCGGGCCCTGGTAGGGACCTTTGTCCAGGGCAGCGCTGCGAGCTGGGCGGACAGCCCGGGCTGGTTCGCTTTCGCGACGAGAAGGTAGTGAGCGCCGCGGTCAACCAGCCAGGAGGCGGTGTCGCGCTGGGTGTGCAGGGCGTCGGCGGTGACCACCGTGCCAGCCAGATCGAGGGTGCCGAGCAGGGCTTTGAGCTCGGGAATCTCATTGGTCTTCGCCTCGACGGCCCGCTGGGCCAGCACGACGGCGTGGTGCTGGTCGATCGCGGCGAGCAGGTGCCGGCCCGGTGTGTCGCCGTCCCGGGAACCGCGCAGGGTCTTCCCGTCGACGGCGATCCGTCGCCGTGTCCCCTCGGCCGGGGTGGTCGCGGCGGCAGCCCGGGCACCGAGGATGGTGTCCAACGCGTCAGCGTCGAGCAGAGCAAAGACCCGCCGGAACGTCGATTCGTCGGGGACCCGGACGATTCCCAGGGCCGACCAGACGGCCTGGCCGGCGTCCGCGGCCCACTCCGCGACCGCCGTGAACGATCGGGCACCCGCGAGGACGGCGCAGGTCGCCAGAGTGAGCAGGACCGGGAGGCGATGCCGCGTTCCACGGCGTTTCCGTGGGTCGCTGACCTGGGCGAACAATGCCAGTAGACCGGTAGGTGACCTCTGCGGCGGTGCCGCGGCAGCCGCCACCGAGGCCAGCTGATCCAGGACAGGGGCAGGCGGAGACAATGGTGCGGCGGGCATGGCACCTCGGGGACGATCAGGCTGGCGTAGGAACCTCCATGATCACCTGGGTGTCATGCCCGCCCTGTTCCGGTATCCGGTTCCGTGCAGCCCTCACCACTCGGCCCCACGGGAAACCCTCGATACAGCCCACGGGCCGCTCCTCAGCAAACTTGCCGGGGCCCTGGGGTGGACTGGGCGTGCAGGACCTCGGCCGGTTCCCGGCGTTGGGCTTTCGCAACAGCCAGTAGCTCGGGCCCGTTCAGAACACGAGCATGCCGGAGCCCTGGTACTGGTCGCCGCCTGCCGTCCGGGATCGTGTGCCCGCATCCAGCTACTCCACTGCCGTGGGCAGGCCGGTTGCCAGCAGTTGGTGTCGTGGTGGCATGGGGCAGATCGAGAG
>NZ_JALKFW010000043.1:0-3433 GCF_023243055.1 Frankia sp. AgPm24
GGGGGGGGGCCCCCCCGCCCCCCCCCCCCCCGGGGGGGGGGGGGGGGGGGGGGGGGGGGGGGCCGCCCCCCCCCCCCCCGCCTGGTCACCGAGATTCCCGGCCCGCGTTCGCGGGCGCTGTCGGCCAGACGGGTCCGATCCGTGGCCCGCGGGGTGAGTTCGACGATGCCGGTGTTCGCGCGGGCGGCGGGCGGCGGCGTCGTGGTCGACGTCGACGGCAACACGCTCATCGACCTTGGCTCGGGCATCGCCGTCACCGGTGTCGGCAACGCCGCCGACGAGGTGGTCGCGGCCGTGGCCGCGCAGGCGGGCCGGTTCACCCACACCTGTTTCATGGTCACGCCGTACGAGGAGTACGTCGGCGTCTGCGAGGCGCTGGCCCGGCTGACCCCCGGCGGTTTCGAGAAGCGCTCGGCCCTGTTCACCTCGGGTGCGGAGGCGGTGGAGAACGCTGTCAAGATCGCCCGGTCGGCGACCGGGCGTGGTGCCGTCGTCGTCTTCGAACACGCCTATCACGGCCGGACCAACCTCACCATGGCCATGACCGCCAAGGCCCTGCCGTACAAGGCCGGTTTCGGCCCGTTCGCCCCGGAGATCTACCGGCTCCCGCTGGCCTACCCCTACCGCTGGCCGGGCGGGCCGCAGGACTGCGGCGAACAGGCCGCCGCCCAGGTCATCGACCTGATCCGCACCGAGATCGGGGCCGGGGCGGTGGCCGCCCTGGTGATCGAGCCGATCCAGGGCGAGGGGGGTTTCATCGTGCCCGGCGCCGGTTTCCTGCCGCGCCTGGCCGAGTTCTGCGCGGACGCGGGCATCCTGTTCATCGCCGACGAGGTGCAGACCGGCTTCGCCCGCACCGGCACGATGTTCGCCTGCGAGGACGAGAACATCGTCCCCGACCTGATCGTCACCGCCAAGGGCATCGCGGGCGGCCTGCCGCTGTCCGCCGTCACCGGCCGCGCCGAGATCATGGACGCCCCGCAGATCGGTGGTCTCGGCGGCACCTTCGGTGGCAACCCGGTGGCCTGCGCGGCGGCACTGGCGACCATCGACCTGATCGAGTCCGGTGACCTGGCCGGCCGGGCCCGCCATATCGCCGAACTCGCCCTGCCCCGGCTGCGCGCCCTCGCGGACCGGTACGACGCCATCGGCGACGTCCGGGGTCGGGGCGCGATGCTCGCCGTCGAGATCGTGCGCGGCCAGGGCGACCACAGCCCCGACCGGGCGCGGGCGGCCGCCGTCGCCGCCGCCTGCCATCGCCGCGCCCTGATCGTCCTGTCCGCCGGTACGTGGGGCAACGTCCTGCGCCTGCTGCCACCCTTCGTGATCAGCGACGAGCTTCTGCTGGACGGCCTGGACGTCCTGGCCGAGGCCTGCGCCGAGGTCCTCCCCACCCGCTGACCCCACCCGCTGACCGGCGGGCCGCGGCGGTTCGGACACGGTGAGTGTCGACATGTGCTGGGCGGACACCCGGCGGTTGAGGGCATCTATGCAGGTGAGGGGGCTGAGGGGGCGGGACGGGATGGTTGCTGGCGGAAATGGCGGGAACAGTCAGTACGGAATCGCCGAAGTCCGGTGGTTCAGGTCCGTCCGATTCAGGGGTGATGGCCGGTGCGAACGGCCGTCGCACTAGGAGGCGCTCGGTGACCAGTGCCGCGGTCTGCCCACGCTGTCTTGCGGAGCTTCGTCCGCCCGATCTGTGGAACAGCCAGTATCGATGCGAGCGGCACGGGGAGGTGAGTCCGTACCGGGCCGCGGTCTCCTCACGCGAACAGGCGCTGCACATGCTGGCGACGACGTCGACGGTGCCGGTGTGGCTGCCCGATCCGATGCCGGTGCACTGGTATGTCAGTGGTGTCGGCTGGGCCGGCGACGAGCGCAGCGGCCCACGCGCGAGCGCGCTGGCCGCGGCCGGACCGTGCCCACTGGGCGGGCCGGCGGAGATGGTGCTGGTCGCGGAGTCACCGGGGATCGGACTCGGCGCCCGGCTGGCGGGCATTCAGGGCCCCGACCCCGAGGCGCTGCCGGGTGCTCCGGAGGCGAAGGTGGAGGCGGCGGGGCATCCGACGGCGATGTGGCCGGTGGCCGTACCGCCCGATCGGGCGGCGTTCGTCGGTGAGGCGCGCGGGGTCTGGCTGTGGCTGGTGCTGTGGCCGGCGGACGCGGCGCTGATCCTGCTCGAGCATCTGGTCCTGCGTGACGTCCGGGACACCCCGGAGATCGGCGACCGGTCCTTCTTCGGCGCCGTCAGTGAACACCTGGCCACCGGCCGCTTCGCCGCCCACCAGCCGCCCGCCGCCCGCTGACCCACCGGGCCCCGCCGGTCGGATCGGGCGTCCCGCCTTCACCGCGGCGGCGGTCGGCGGTGCAACGGTGTGGAAAGCTGGCGCGGTGGTGGATCGTGGGCGGTTGACCGTCGTCGTCAATCCGAGTGCGGGGCGGGGCCGGGCGCTGCGGCTGCTGGCGCCGGTCTGCGCCGAACTCGCCCGGTGGGCGCCGGATGTGCGGGTCGCGCCGACGCGGGATCTGGCGCACGCCGGCGAACTGGCGGCGGGGGCGACAGCGGCGGGACGCGTGGTGGTCGCGCTCGGCGGGGACGGCCTGGCCGGGGCGGTCGCGGGCGCGGTGGCCCGCCTGGGTGGGGTGCTGGCCGTCCTGCCGGGCGGTCGGGGCAACGACTTCGTCCGGGGGCTGGGGCTGCCAGATGATCCGCGCCGAGTGGCGGCGAGCCTTGCGCAGGCGTGTGAGCTGCGTGTTGACCTGCCCGAGGTGGACGGGCGACCATATCTGGGTATCGCCAGCGTCGGCTACGACTCCGACGTCCAGGTGATCGCCAACCGGGCCCGGCTGCTGCGCGGACGCAACGTCTACACCTATGCGACACTGCGGGCGCTCGCCGCCTGGCGGCCGGTGCGCTTCACCGTCACCGTGGACGACGCGGCGCCCCGTGAGCTGTACGGATACACGGTGGCGGCGGCGAACTCGGCCTACTACGGCGGCGGGATGCGGTTCGCCCCGGAGGCCGACGTCACCGACGGCCTCGTCGAGGTGGTGCTCGTCGCCGACGCGCCGAAACGTACCTTTCTCGCCCTGTTCCCCCGGGTCTTCACCGGAGGGCATGTGCACACCCGCCACGTCGAGGTGCTGCGTGGCCGCGAGGTGCGCATCAGCGCCGACCGGCCGTTCGACGTCTACGCCGACGGCGACCCGCTGGCACCGCTACCCGCCCGCATCGTGGTCCGTCCGCGCGCGTTGCGCCTGCTCGTCCCGTCCAGCGCCAGCGTCGTCACGGGTGCCGGCGGGGACGCCCCTGCCGGTCGGGACGCCACCACCGGCAGGGATGCCGAGGCCGGGGTCTAGTGCAGCGCCTCAGTAGTTCCTTTCCGGCGCCTGGTCACGGTGAGTGATGTCAAGCGGCGGCCGGTAGGGCGTT
>NZ_JALKFW010000044.1:0-2874 GCF_023243055.1 Frankia sp. AgPm24
GTCCAGGACGGCGTCGCTGACCTCGGGGCCTGGCCGCCACCGGGCGCCGAACCGGTGCCCTTGGACGGCTTCTACGAACGCCTCGCCGACCTCGGCTACGCCTATGGGCCCGCGTTCCAGGGCCTGACCGCGGTCTGGACCCGGGAAGGGGAGATGCTCGGCGAGGTCGCCCTCCCCGAGAGCGCCGACGCGGCCGGGTACGGAATCCACCCGGCTCTCCTGGACGCCGCCCTGCACGTCTCCATGGCCGCGACACCCCTGGGCGACACCGACAGCGTGCAGATGCCGTTCGCGTGGAACCGTGTCACTCTCCACGCCACCGCCGCCACCGCGCTTCGGGTCTGCGCCACCCCCGGCCCTGATGGCTTGAAGGTGAACCTCGCCGACACCGCCGGCGAGCCGGTCCTGACCATGGAAGCCCTCGCCTCACGACCTTTCACCGC
This sequence comes from Frankia sp. AgPm24, assembly GCF_023243055.1. Lineage (NCBI taxonomy): Bacteria > Bacillati > Actinomycetota > Actinomycetes > Frankiales > Frankiaceae > Frankia > Frankia sp. AgPm24. Next base: position 444 of record NZ_JALKFW010000044.1, read on the forward strand.
CACCGATCTCAACGCTCCCGCCGCCCATGGCGCGTTGTTCGCGGTCGAATGGTCCCCTCTCTCCGTCCTGGCCGACAGCGCCTCTACGGCTCCCGGCACCGAGCCGGCGAAGGGGACGAGCAGCGCCGCGATCGCGGATGTGGCGGGTCTGGAGTCCTTGGTCGAGGACGTGCCGGAGTGGCTGGTCTTGAACGCGGACCTGCTCGTTTCCTGTGGCGTCGACCGGTGCTCCGATGCCGCCGGTTCTGAGTCGGGTGAGTTGGTGCGGGTGCGTGGGGTGTTGGCGCGGGTGTTGGAGGTGTTGCAGGCGTTCACGTCCGGGTCGGTTTTTGCTGGGGCTCGGTTGGCAGTGGTGGTTCGGGGTGTGGGTGGTGACCCGGTCGCGGCTGCGGTCGCCGGACTGGTGCGTTCGGCCCAAGCGGAGAACTCCGGTCGGATCCTGCTGGTGGATCTCGGCCCTGGGACCGCGGAGCTTCCGGATCTCGCGGGTCTGCTGGAGCAGGCCGCCGCTGATGGGGAGTGGGAGATTCGGCTGGGGGACGGGCTGGTCGAGGTGCCACGGCTCGTCCGAGTCGTTGAAGAGGATGCGGCCGGGGGTGTGGGTGCCGGTTGCGTGGTGGTGACCGGTGGGACTGGGACGTGGAGTGACCTCGTAGCCCGGCATCTGGTCGCCGCGCACGGGGTCCGGAATCTGGTTCTGGCTTCGTCGCTGGGCCCTGCCGAACCGGGGGCCGAACAGCTCCAGGCGGACCTGGAGACCGCTGGCGCCCAGGCGCGGATCGTGGCCTGTGATGTCGCAGATCGTGATCAGGTCGAGGCGTTGCTCGCTGGAGCATCGGCGCCGCTCAGCGCGGTGATTCACACCGCTGAGGTCCTGGACGACGCGGTTCTGGGCGGCCTGACTCCGGAGCGGTTGGACACGGTGCTGCGTCCGAAGGCGGATGCGGCTATGCATCTGGATGAGTTGACGCGCGGGTTGGGGTTGGCCGCGTTCGTGGTGTTCTCATCCGCCACAGGGGTGATGGGCGGGCCAGGGCAGGGGAACTACGCGGCGGCGAACGGCTACCTCGACGCGCTCGCCACCCGGCGCCGCGCTACCGGCGAGGCCGCCGTGTCCCTGGCCTGGGGCCACGATGTCCCGAACATGACGACCCTGCTCGACGCGGCGCTCGCGGTGGACCGTCCGGTGCTGGTCCCGATGGTGCTGGATCTGACGGCGCTCCGCCGCCACGACGGGCAGGTGCCGGGACCGCTGCGCCTGCTGGCCGGTCCGCAACGCCGCGCCGCCGAGGCCGCGAACGGCCTGTCGGCGAAGCTGGCCGCGATGACACCGGAGGACCGGGAGCGGTATGTGTCCGAGCTGGTCCGCGCCGAAGCGGCCGCCGTTCTCGGCGCCGCGGACCAGGATCTGGTGCGGGCCGACCAGACCTTCGGTAACGCGGGATTCACCTCACTGGCCGCGGTCGAGTTCCGGAACCGGCTGATGGCACTGACCGGGACGAAGCTACCGGCGACCTTGGTGTTCGACTATCCGACCCCGTCGGCGCTGGCCGACTTCCTGAGCGCGCAGCTGGCGGGCACCGTCGCCGTATCCGCGCCCGTCGCGGCACCGGGCCACGTGAACGAACCGGTGGCGGTCGTGGGTGTGGGGTTGCGGCTGCCCGGTGGTGTGGACAGTCCGGCGGCGTTGTGGGAGCTGTTGTCCTCGGGCACGGATGCGGTGGGGGAGTTCCCCACCGACCGGGGTTGGGATCTGGAGGGCTTGTTCGGCTCGGATTCTGATGCCGCAGGGAAGTCGTCTGTCCGTGTCGGTGGCTTCCTGGCCGATGCGGCGGGCTTTGACGCCGGGTTCTTCGGGATCAGTCCGCGTGAGGCGTTGGCGATGGATCCGCAGCAGCGGTTGCTGCTGGAGACCTCGTGGGAGGCGCTGGAGCGGGCCGGGATCGACCCGTCCTCGCTGCACGGCCGTGACGTCGGGGTCTACACCGGCATCATCGAGAACGACTTCCAGGCGGCGGCCGGCGCGGCCCGGGACGTGGAGGGATACCGAGCCACCGGCGGCGCGCACAGTGTGGCGTCGGGGCGTATCTCCTATGTGCTGGGCCTGGAAGGTCCGGCCGTCAGCGTCGACACGGCGTGTTCGTCGTCGCTGGTGGCGTTGCATCTGGCGGCTCAGGCGTTGCGTGCGGGTGAGTGCTCGATGGCCCTGGCTGGCGGCGTGACCGTGATGGCGGGCCCGGCGACCTTCGTGGAGTTCTCCCGGCTCGGAAACATGGCCCTCAACGGCCGTTGCAAGGCCTTCTCAGATGAGGCGGACGGCATGGGCCTGGCTGAGGGCGCCGGAATGCTCGTGTTGGAGCGTCTGTCGGATGCGCGGCGGCTTGGGCATGAGGTCCTGGCCGTGGTCCGGGGCAGTGCGGTGAATCAGGAT
>NZ_JALKFW010000045.1:0-2702 GCF_023243055.1 Frankia sp. AgPm24
CGCGCCCGACCGGTGTCGCCGCCCAGCTCACAAGCTCGGCACTGTAGCCGTAAAGCAAGCGCGGCTCAGCTGATCGCGCGCAGCGCGCGGGGAGGACTGCCGCTGTCGCGATAGGCGACGATCAGGTCCTCGCGGGCGCGGGCGACCCGGGAGCGGATCGTTCCGACCGGACAGTCGCTTACCTGTGCGGCCTCCGCATAGGTGAGACCGAGAAGCTGCGTCGCCACGAACGCCTCGCGGCGGTCGACCGGCAGGCCGCGCAGCAGTGCACGCAGAATCACCTCGTCCTCCAAGGAGCCGTCACCGGCGGGTGTGACGTCGATGGCCCGGCCCCAGTCGACCTCCGAGGCGGTTCTCGGCCGGCGCACGAGTGTCCGGATGTGATCCGCCGCCACCCGTCGCGCGATGGCCAGTAGCCAGGTGAGGGCCGAGGAGCGGCCGGCGAACGAGGGCAGCGCGCTGATCGCCCGCAGGTACGTCTCCTGGCACAGGTCCTCGGCGACGCCCGGGTCGGTCAGGTGCAGCAGGAAGCGGTGCGTCTGCTCCTGGGTCGCGCGGATGAAGGCGGCCGCGGCCGCGCGATCGCCACGTCCGGCCGCCAGCGCCCATTCCGTGATCTTCTGCGTATCGCGCTCGGCTGCTGACACGCCCGGAAGGGTATCCGCTGGGACCAGCCGGTTTGCGCCTTTGGAACTCCTACTGCCAATAGGACGACAATAAAGGTCATGGGGTGTGAGATCTGGCGTGAGGCGCTGTCCGCTCGGATCGACGGGGAGGAGCCGGGGCCCGCGGCGGCACTGATCGACGCGCACCTGGACCAGTGCGCCGACTGCGCTGCCTGGCAGCGCGAGGCGGCGGCGCTCGCACGGGCCTTCGACGCCCGCCCGGACGCCACGTTCGCACCGGTCGACCTCACCCACCTCGCGGGCCGGGTCGAGCCCCGGGTACCGCCCCTGGTTCTCGGTCTGCGCTGGTGCCTGGTCGCGCTCGGGCTGGCCCAGCTGGTCCTCGCCGCGCTGGAGATCCTGGGTGTGCAGGCGCTTACCGGGATGAGCATGGCGCGCCATGCCGGGATGGCCGACGACGCCCACGCGGAGCACCTTTCGCACGAGTCCGCCGCCTGGAACCTGGCCGTCGGAGTGGGTTTCCTCGCCGCGTCCGTCCGCCGGAACGTCGCTGCCGGGCTGGTACCGCCGCTGGGCGCGTTCGTCGTGGTCCTCGGCCTGCTGTGCGTTGACGACCTTGCGCACGGCGAGGTGTCGGCCGGCCGGCTGTTCTCCCACACGTTCCTCGTCGCGGGCTATCTGATCATCCTGGCGCTCACCCGCCTGGGGACCGACCCCGGCGCGCCGCGGGCGAGCCGGGCGGACACCGAGGCGCAGGAGTATGGCGAACCCGCCGGCGCGGCGCCGGGTGGCGCGCGAACCCGACCACGCCTGAGGCTGGTTCCCCGGCCGACGAGTCGACTGCGCCGCGACGGCAGCCACGCGGCCTAGCCACAGCCGCGGCAGCGGCGGTCACGGCGGCCCGACGTGCCGGAGACGGCTGGTCTGGACATGTCGGGAACCATCTCGACGTCGCAGCCGACTACCCGACCATGAACTCGACAGTTTCGCGGGTCGGCGAGGTGAGGTCCGCACACGTCGGGACGTCTGCGCAGGTCGGGACCTCGGCGCGCGGCTCGGAACCTGGCATCAGGCCGGTGTGCGTCGCCGTACTGGCAGGTGTCGGCGGGGACATCCCCGCGGGGACGGTGACCAACGACGACCTGGCGGCCCGGTTCGACACCTCCGACGCCTGGATCACCGGACGGACCGGGATTCGGACCCGACACGTCATCGGTCTGGGCGAGTCCACGTCCGATCTCGCCGTGCGCGCTGGTGCCGCGGCCCTGGCGTCCGCCGGTATGAGCACGGTGGGCGCGGTGATCGTGGCGACAACCACGCCGGACCGCCCCTGCCCCGCGACCGCTCCGGTGATCGCCGCCCGGCTCGGGCTGGGGCCGGTGCCCGCCTTCGACCTCGGCGCGGTGTGCTCCGGCTTCGTCTACGGGCTCGCCGCCGCCCAGGGACTGATCGCCTCCGGCCTCACGGACAGCGTGCTGCTCATCGGCGCGGACACGTTCTCCACGATCCTTGATCCGGATGACCGCAGCACCAGGGCGGTGTTCGGCGACGGTGCGGGCGCCGTCGTCCTGCGGGCCGGAAGCCGGGCCGAGGCGGGTGCGTTGCTGGCGTTCGACCTGGGCAGTGACGGTACCCAGGAGGATCTGATCACCGTGCGAGCCGGTGGGTCCCGCGCGCCGCATGCGGCGTCCGGCCCGCCCGGCCCCGACCGCTGGTTCTCGATGCGCGGGCAGGTTGTCTACCGGCACGCCGTCCAGAAGATGGCCGCCTCCGCGCGGGCCGTGCTCGCGGACGTCGGCTGGTCCACCGACGCGGTCGACCTGTTCATCGCGCATCAGGCGAACGAGCGCATTCTCACCGCGGTCGGCGACGAGCTCGGGATCCCGTCCAGGAACATCTTCGTGCACCTGACGGAGGTCGGCAACACCGCGGCGGCGTCGATTCCGCTGGCGCTGTCCGCCGCGTGGGCGGCGGGCCGGCTGCGCCCGCATGACCGGATCCTGCTCACGGCGTTCGGCGGCGGTACCACCTGGGGCTCGGTGGCGCTCGTCTGGCCGGAGATCATGCCGTGAGTGG
>NZ_JALKFW010000046.1:0-2580 GCF_023243055.1 Frankia sp. AgPm24
GATGCGGTCGAGGCTCATGGCACGGGGACGGCTTTGGGTGATCCGATCGAGGCGCAGGCGCTGTTGGCGGTGTACGGGGATCGCGGTGAGGGCGGGGAGCCGTTGTGGTTGGGGTCGGTGAAGTCGAACATCGGTCACACCCAGGCCGCGGCCGGAGTCGCCGGGATCGCCAAGATGATTCTGGCGATGCGGCACGGTGTCCTGCCCCGGACTCTGCATGCTGAGACGCCGTCGTCGAAGGTCGACTGGACAGCAGGGAACGTGCGGATCCTGGCCGAGGAACAGGCCTGGCCGCAGACCGGCCGTCCGCGCCGCGCCGGGGTCTCCTCGTTCGGAGTCAGCGGGACCAACGCTCACGTGATCCTCGAACAAGCCCCCGACACCGCTGGCATCACGGATACGACTGTCGAGTCTCCCTCGGATGTGCTGTTGGTGGTGTCGGCGCGGTCGCCGGAAGGCCTGCGCGCTGCTGCCGGACAGCTGGCCGACTTCCTCGAACAGCAGCCCGTGTCGAGCCTGAGTGATGTGGGGCGTGCGCTGTTGACGTCCCGTTCGGTGTGGGAGTTCCGGGCCGCGGTGGTGGCCGCGGATCGGGACGAAGCCGTGGCGGGGCTGCGAGCCGTTGCCGCCGGGGACGCGGGGTCCTCGGGAGCGGCTGGCAGGGGCCCGGTGGTGTTGACGTTCGCGGGTCAGGGTGCTCAGCGGGCGGGTATGGGCCGGGGTCTGTGTGCGGCGTTCCCGGTGTTCGCGGAGGCGTTCGACGAGGTGTGCGGGGCGTTGGACGCCGAGTTGGGTGGGGTGGCGGGGTTCCCTCTTCGGGAGGTGGCGTTCGCTGATGCGGGTTCTGATCTGGCCGGTCTGTTGGATCAGACCTTGTACACGCAGTCGGTGTTGTTCGCGTTCGAGGTCGCGTTGTGGCGGCTGGTGGAGTCGTGGGGTGTTCGTGCGGATGCGCTGGTGGGGCATTCGATCGGTGAGCTGTCTGCGGCGTTCGTGGCTGGTGTGTGGTCTTTGGGGGACGCGGCACGGGTGGTGGCTGCCAGGGCCCGGTTGATGCAGGCACTCCCGGCCGGGGGTGCGATGGCGTCGCTGGCCGCCGATGAGGACCAGGTCACCGGGCTTGTGGCCGACCGGGCCGGGGTGTGGATCGCGGCGGTGAACGGGCCGCGGGCGGTGACGGTCTCCGGAGAGCGGGCCGCGGTTGAGGAGATCGTCGATCTAGCGGCTGGTGCGGGGATCCGGGCGCGGCTTCTGCCGGTTAGTCATGCGTTCCATTCGCCGTTGATGGATCCGATGTTGGAGGAGTTCGCCGCTGTGGCGGCCGGCGTCGCCTACCGGGAGCCGTCGGTGGCCGGACGACGAGAGTGGATGTCCCCGGAGTACTGGGTCCGGCAGGTCCGCGAACCGGTCCGCTACGCCGATGCCCTGGCTGAGGCCATGGTCGGCACCGGCGCGGGGTTCGTGGTCGAGATCGGCCCGGACGGGAGCCTCACCTCGTTGGCTCGGGCTGGCGACCACCCGACCGCGGCGGCCGTCGCGTTCTCGCGCCGGAACCAACCCGAAGTGGCTGCCGCCGTCGCCGGGCTGGCGGAGCTGTGGGCTGTTGGGGGGCCGGTCACCCGGACCGCCCTGGCCACGCTGATCCCGGGCGCCCAGGTGCCGGGTCGGGTGGTTCCGCTGCCGACCTATCCGTTCCAACGCGATCGTTACTGGCTCGCCCCTAACCCCGCCGCCGGTCAGGTGGCGGGTGGTCATCCGCTGCTGGGCACGGTCGTGGAGGTGCCCGGCGGGGTGATGCTGGCCGGGCAGGTGTCGCTGAGTACGCATCCGTGGTTGGCCGACCACGTGATCGCCGGTGCGGTCGTGGTTCCCGGTGCGGTTCTGGTGGAACTCGCGATCAGCGCGGGAGATCGGATCGACTGCCCCGTCCTGGATGAGCTCATCATCCACGCGCCCCTGCCGATCCCGGCGTCCGGAAGCGTCGAAATCCAGGTCCACGTCACCGACACCGACGCCACTGGACGCCATCCGGTGACGGTGAGTTCGCGTCCAACAGGCGCGCAGGACTGGCGGCGAAACGCCGAGGGCTTCCTCACCGCGACCGTGAGTGCGGCCGACCAGACCGGTACGGCGATCTCGGGAACGTGGCCGCCACCGGGAGCACGCCCAATCCCTGTCCAGGACTTCTATGAGAACCTCGCCGACCACGGATACGCCTACGGGCCGTCGTTCCAAGGTCTGACAGCGGCCTGGACAAGTGATGGGGTGATGTTCGGCGAGGTCGCCCTCCCCGAGGACACCGGAACCGACGTGTCGGGGTACGGGATCCATCCCGCTCTCTTGGACGCCGCTCTTCATCTGTCGATGGCGGCGACACCACCGGGCGACACCGACAGCGTGCTGATGCCGTTCGCGTGGAACCGCGTCGCCCTGCACGCAACCGGTGCCACCGCCCTCCGGGTCCGCGCCACTCCAGGCCCCGGCGGCCTGACGGTGGACCTCGCGGACACGGCCGGTGACCCGGTCCTGACCCTGGGAGCCCTGACCACACGGCCCGTCGCCGCCGCCGACCTCACCGCC
>NZ_JALKFW010000047.1:0-2572 GCF_023243055.1 Frankia sp. AgPm24
CGGGACGGCTCCGCCGCCTACGCCGAAGCGGTCCGCCGTGTCCTGCCCGACGCGGTCCAGGTCAGCGACCGCTGGCAGTGCGCCATGAGGCGCCTGGTTGTATCCCCGGCTCAGCCGGGAGGAACTCGGAGGGAGGTTCCTGGGTTCGATGGCTTACCTGGATCCGAAAGGTGAAGGGGACAGCAGCATGCCATTGAAGCGGTGGCCGTGCTCAGGCGTTGGAGGCGGCGCGCCGTGGAACCCGCGTGATATGGCGAAGGCTGGATTGCTTGAATCCTAATTCCCAGGAGATGGAAGGTCGCATCCGTCGGAAATGACGTCCGAAGCCGACGCCGCATCCTGCCCTGGTCTGATGCCATGGCCGGGGTAACCTCCGGGGTGCGGAGCGATGCCCAGTGAGGGCATTCAAGGGAATGAGTGGGACGCCTACGTCACGCTGTCACGTACAACCAGGACGAACATGGGATCGCCTACGGGACGCGAGTCCTACGGCGACGGAGGTCCCGTAGTATTCGCCGGAGTCACGCCCGGCCGAGGAGTCCGGGAGAGCCGGAATCAGGGCGAAGGGGACCAGGTGATCGGACACTCGGAATCGGGAGGTTTGCGTAATGCAAAGCGCCGAAACGGTGCTGGGTGTCCTGCGTGAGCGCGGCAGGCGCGGTCTGCCGTTGGAAAGACTGTATCGGCAGTTGTTCAACCCGCAGTTGTATCTTCTGGCCTACGGGCGCCTCTACTCCAACAAGGGGGCGATGACGCCCGGGGTCACCGGGGAGACCGTGGACGGGATGTCGCTACGTAAGATCGACACTATTATCGAGGCGCTGCGTCGCGAGCGCTATCGGTGGAGCCCGGTCAAGCGGATCCACATCCCGAAGAAGAACGGCAGGACCAGACCGTTGGGTCTGCCGCCGTGGTCGGACAAGCTGGTCGGCGAGGTGGTCCGCCTGCTCCTGGACGCCTTCTACGAGCCGACCTTCTCCGACCTGTCCCACGGTTTCCGCCCCGGCCGGGGGTGCCACACCGCACTACGGGACGTGGCCGACACCTGGACCGGGAAGACCTGGTTCATCGAGGGAGACGTCGCCGACTGCTTCGGGAGCTTCGATCACCAGATCATGCTGTCGACGCTGAGCGAGAAGATCCACGATGGACGGTTCCTGAGGCTGGTGCGTAACATGCTCGAAGCCGGATACCTGGAGGACTGGGTCTGGAACGCGACGCTGAGCGGGGCTCCGCAAGGCGGTGTCGTCTCACCCGTCCTCTCGAATATTTACCTGCACCGGTTGGACGCTTTTGTCGAAAAGGTCCTGATCCCGGAATACACCCGAGGGCGGATCCGCAAGCAGGACACCGCCTATGCCAGGGTGCGCGCCGCCAGGGACCGGGCATACCGGCGTGGCGACCACGCGCAAGCGCGGGAGCTGCGCCGACAGCTGCGGACCATGCCCAGCGGGGATCCTCGCGATCCCGGCTACCGGCGGTTGCGCTATGTCCGGTACTGCGACGACACCCTGCTCGGGTTCGTCGGACCGAAGGCCGAAGCCGAGGAGATAAAACAGCGTCTGACGGCGTTCCTGCGCGACGATCTCGCTCTGGAGCTGTCGCACGATAAGACACTGGTCACGCACGCCCGCACCCAGGCCGCGCGTTTCCTCGGCTACGAGATCACCGTGCTCCACAACAACCGCAAGGTCACCGGCGGCAGACGCAGTGCCAACGGCGTTGTCAGCCTCCGGGTCCCCGAATCGGTGGTCAAGGCCAAGAAAGCCCCCTACACCTCGCGCGGAAAACCCGAACGCAGGTCCCATCTGATCAACGAGGACGACCACACCATCGTCAACACATATGGGGCCGAGTGGCGGGGCATCGTCCAGTACTACCTGCCAGCCGGGAACGTTCACCGTCTCTACCGGCTGCTTTGGGTCATGGAGACCTCACTGCTCAAGACCCTGGCCAACAAGCACCGCTCGTCGGTGTCGAAAACGGCCCGCCGATACGCGGCCACCATCGACACCCCGCACGGGCGACGCAAGTGCTTCGAAGCCAGGGTCGAACGCAGCGGCAGGAAGCCACTGGTCGCACGGTTCGGCGGCATTCCACTCCGACGGCGCCGCGACGCGGTCATCTCCGACCGCGTCCTGGTCCCGGGCGTCGTCCGCCACACGGAGCTGGTCACCCGGCTCCTGGCGAACCGTTGCGAGCTCTGCACAAGCACGGACGGCATCACCGTGCACCACGTCCGGCGACTGTCAGAACTCGCATGTCCGGGACACCCGCAGCCGGCATGGGCGGCCGACATGGCACGACGGCGACGCAAGACCCTCGTGGTCTGCCGTTCCTGCCACGACACCATCCACACCGGAAAGCCGATCCCGCAGCTCACGCCGTAGTCACCGGAGAGCGACGTGCGGTGAAAGTCGCATGCGTCGTTCGGGCTGGGGGCCGCCGGAAAAGGACCCGCACCCGCGGGCACCTCGCCGGCGGCCCACCAGTGCCCTCTGGCACGGTCTCGCGGCGGCCGTGCACACCGAGGTCGCCGCGCACAGCGGCTGCTGGGCCAAAGCCGGCCCGC
>NZ_JALKFW010000048.1:0-2534 GCF_023243055.1 Frankia sp. AgPm24
GCGATCAGCTGAGCCGCGCTTGCTTTACGGCTACAGTGCCGAGCTTGTGAGCTGGGCGGCGACACCGGTCGGGCGCGGGGCACGGGCCTCGACCGTGGCCGTCCTGGCGGTCGCCCTCGCCGTCGGCGCACACCTGGTGGCCTGTAGTGAGCTGCCGAACCCACTCGCTACCGCATGCGGTAGTGCGCTCGCGTTGCGCGTGTGCTGGGGCAGCACCGGCCGGCGGATGTCGTTGCGACGCATCGCGGGGCTGGTGGCCTGCGTGCAGGCCGGCCTGCACCTGGCCTTCACCGTGACGATGGCGCCGAACCACGAGGCACACGCCCAGCACGGTTTCCCGACCGGGACGGCCGGAACGGCCCAGGGCGTCGAGGGAATCGACCTTCTGCCCGGCGGGCCCCGGATGGCGCTGGCTCACCTCGGCGCCGCACTGCTGCTGGCGTGGTGGCTCTCCGCGGGAGAGCGACTGCTGTGGCGGGCGGCGCGCGGCGCCGTGGCGGTGGCGCGCCGGGCGGCGGACCACCTGCGGCGCCGGCGACGTCCGGCCGTGGTCTGCCCGCTTCCCGCCCGCGCGACGCCGCGGTGCCGGCCCGCGACGGACCGGGCCCCGCAGCTGGCCCACCTCGTTCATCTGGTCGTGCGCAGAGGTCCACCGAACCCGGCTCTGGCCTGACCGGTACCGCCGGGGCGCTCCGTCGTGCACACGTCGGACGGCCTGTTCGCGGTGCCCGAATCCGGCCTGTCGCCACCCGGCCGCAACTGACGCGGCACGGGATCCGACCGCGGCCGTCGCCCGCAGGGCCGCCGCGGCGGTGCCGCATGTCCTCGACAAGCCTGTTCGGAGAACCCCTGTGACCACGATCGACCAGACGGGGCATCCCCCCGACGACCAGAGCGTCCCTCCCGCCGGCCCGGCCGTGCCGTCCGAGCCACCCACAGACCCGGCCACACCCCCCACGGACCTGGCCGCGTTGCCGGCTGTCCCGGAACCACGCCAACCCGACGCTCCCGACGCGTCCGCCTCCGACCCGCCGACGTCCGCGCCCGCGCCGACGTCCGGTGGGGTGCGGCTGCTGGTGCTGCGGCTGCACTTCTACGCCGGGGTGCTGGTAGCGCCGTTCCTGGTGGTGGCCGCGCTCACCGGCCTCGCCTACACGTTCACCCCGCAGCTCGACCGGCTGGTCTACGCCGACGAGTTCCATGTCGACCAGGTCGGCGCGGCGCCGCGGCCGCTGTCCGAGCAGATCGACGCCGCGCTCGCCGCCCATCCCGAAGGAACCTTCGCCTCGGTGCTGACCGGGGACGCACCCGACCGGACCACCCGGGTGGTTCTCAACGTCCCCGACCTGGGAGAAAAGCAGCGCACCGTCTACGTCGACCCCTACACGAACCGGGTCCAGGGGGCGCTGACCACCTGGTGGGGCAGCACCCCGCTGACCACCTGGCTGGACGATCTGCACCGCAACCTGCACCTCGGCGCGCTCGGTCGGCACTACTCGGAGGTCGCGGCGAGCTGGTTGTGGGTCGTCTCCCTCGGCGGGCTCGTGCTGTGGCTGGGCCGGCGGCGCCGCTCCCGCCGGATGCGTCGCGTTCTGCTGCCCGACCTGGCCGCCCGTGGCCGGCGGCGCACGATGAGCTGGCACGGCAGCCTCGGGGTGTGGCTTCTGGTCGGTCTGCTGTTCCTGTCCGCGACCGGCCTGACCTGGTCCCGCTACGCCGGCGCGCATTTCGCCACCGCGCTGGACGCCACCGACAGCCACACCCCCGACCTCGACATCGCCCTGCCCCAGACGGCAGCGCCCGCCGGCGCCACCGGCGGGGCGCACCAGGGCCATACAACCACCGGCGCCGGCGGGACCGCGGAGACCAGCGCCGCGCGGGCGGGCGGAGTAGACCGGGTCGCCGCTGCCGCGCGGGGCGCGGGCCTGCACGGACCCGTGGAGATCACCCCGCCCACCGAGGCCGGCACGGGATGGTCCGTGGCCCAGACCGACCGGCGCTGGCCGGTGCGGCTCGACCAGGTGGCCGTCGACCCGGCCGACGGTCACGTGGTCCGCGAGGTGCGGTGGACGGACTGGCCGCTGCTGGCGAAGCTCACCAAGCTTGGCGTCGCCGCGCACATGGGCCTGCTGTTCGGCCTGGTCAACCAGATCCTGCTCGCCGGCCTCGCGATCGGCCTGATCTGCGTGATCGTCTGGGGCTACCGGATGTGGTGGCAGCGTCGTCCGACCCGAGCCGACCGGAGCGCAGTCGTCGGCCCGGCTCCTGCCCGGGGTACCTGGCGGCGGCTACCCAGGCCCACGCTGGTGGCCGTCATCCTGCTCACCGCCGCGGTCGGTTGGGCGTTGCCCGTACTCGGGGTGACGCTGGCGGCCTTCCTCGCCTTCGACGCCGCGGCCGGCCTGATCCGCGCCCGACGCCGCCAGCAGACGGGCAACGCCTCCGCGGCCTGACCCGCCAGACGGGCGCGACCCCCACCTGACGTCCGCCCGCTGCGCCACGAAGCCGGGCAGCGGGCGGACCCGCGGCGCTCC
>NZ_JALKFW010000049.1:0-2102 GCF_023243055.1 Frankia sp. AgPm24
CCTCACCAACCGCAAGGTCGAGATCGACGCGTCGATCGACCTCGCCCGCGAGATCCGCAGCCAGCTGGACTGAAACACGATCATCGGTCTGCGGGTTTCTTCGAGTACTTGAGGAAGCGATGGAACTGAATGGCGCTCCGGCCAGTCCGGACCAGATGAGAGTGCTCGCCCTGACCAACTACGGGCATTTCACGTCGATGCTGGTAAAGGATTTCGCCGTACGGGGTCTTTCCCTGCACCTGGAGCGTTTGACGAGGGACTGCCGGCAACTTTTCGACACCGACCTCGACACCAATGCGGTTCGTCACCAGGTGCGGCACGCGTTGGCCGGGAATCCGGGGCCGGTCATGGTTCGGGTCACGGTCTACGACCCGGCTCTCGACCTCGGGACCATCGGCTCGGACGCGGAGCCGAGCGTCTTGGTGACCACCCGGCCCGCCGGGCACGGAGCCTTGGCGCCCCTGAGACTTCAGGCTGCGCGGTACCAGCGTGAGACTCCGACTGTGAAACACGTCAGCCTCTTCGGGGCCCTTACGCACCGCCGCCGCGCGCAACGGGCCGGCTTCGACGACGTACTGTTCATCAGCGACGACGGAATGATCAGTGAGGCCTCGACGTCGAACATCGGGTTCGTGCGCCAGGGGCGGGTGGTGTGGCCACGGGCCGCATGGCTTCCGGGTGTCACGATGGCGTTGATCGACCAGAGACTCGACCAGCCGGCCAGGACGGAGCCCGTTAACCTGTCCGACCTGCAGGACCTGGAGGCCGCGTTCGTCACCAGCTCGGGTACCGGCGTCCGGGCGGTGCTGTCCGTCGACCGCACCGAATGGCGCACCGACCACGAGGTCCTAGACAAGGTGCGCGAACTGTACACGGAGACCCCCTACGAGTTGCTGTGACCGCTCACGGCTGGAACTCCTTTATCCGCTCCGCGCGTTCCGCATCGGTCAGTTCGGGGTCGAGGATCACGTCGATGATCTTCTCGTACTCACCCTGGTTGATCACCATGCGGCTCGCCTCCCGGCCGACCTCGTGCGTCATGAGCCTGCGGCCGGTCATCAGGACGGTCGTGTTCCCGATCACCCGGCTGAGGATCCGGAGGTTCGCCGCCGGCCATTCGCTCAGCAGCGCGGCGATCTCACCGGGTGAGTCCCACCGCGTGGTGTAGATCGGGATCGGCTGGTTGATCGTCTGGGGTGGGGGTGTGTCGCTCCGGGACAAAGACGGCCACCGCGTGTAGCTCTGTGTGAACCGACCAAAGTTCCACGGAGAGGACACACGCGATGGCCTTGGATGATTCTGCCCTATCCGGTCTGCTGGAGCTGCTGCGGCACACCGATGCCGGTCAGGTGATGCGGGAGCTGCTGCGGTTCGGTCTGCAGGCGCTCGTGGACGCGGAAGCCGACGCGCACGTCGGCGCGGCCCGTTACGAACGGTCGGCAGCCCGGACCACGCAGCGCAACGGCTCCCTGGTGTGCCCCGTTAAATCCGGACAGCCGCTATTAAGATGATCTATGCGACGGACTGTTTTTTCAGGTATTCGTCGTGAGCCTGTCGTGGGGTGCGGTAATCAAGCCCGGAGTGGCGGCGTGTCGTGTTGTAGCGGAGTTCTATGTATCGGGCGATGTCTCGTCCGTTTTTCAGGGCCGCGAAGAACGACTCGGCCATTGCATTGTCGTAACAGATCCCGGTCCGGCCGACGGACTGGCGGATCCCGAGCCCGTTCAACGTAGCAGCGAACTGGGTAGATGTATAGTTGCTTCCGCGGTCCGAATGAAAAATCGCTCCGTCGGTGAGCTGCTGGTTGCGGGCGGCCATGCTGATGGCGGTGTCGATGAGTCCGGTCTTGTAGTTGTCGTCCATGGCCCAGCCGATGACGGCTTTCGTGTGGCAGTCGAGGACGGTCGCGAGGTAGAGCCAGCCTTCCCAGGTGGGAATGTAGGTGATGTCACCGACCATCTTGGTGCCCGGGGCCTCGGCGGTGAAGTCGCGCTGCAGCAGGTCGGGAATCGCGGCGGGGTCCTGGCCCTGTTCGGTCAGGGTGTGCCGCCAGGGGCGTGGCTGGCATGGTTCCAGGCCCTGCTCGCGCATGAGGGCGCGGA
>NZ_JALKFW010000050.1:0-1991 GCF_023243055.1 Frankia sp. AgPm24
CCGCCCCGGAGTCAGCCCGCCCAGAACCGCGTCATCCAGGACCCCGGCGGTGTGAATCACCCCGCTGAGCGGCACCGATGCTCCAGCGAGCAACGCCTCCACCTGATCACGATCAGCGACGTCGCAGGCCACGATCCGCACCTGGGCGCCGGCGGCCTGTAGCTCGGCGCGCAACCGTGCGGCTCCTTCAGCGGCTGGGCCTCGCCGTGAGACCAGCATCAGATTCCGGACTCCGTGTGCGGTGACGAGATGCCGGGCTACGAGGCCGCCCAACGTCCCGGTCCCACCGGTCACCACCACACAGCCGTCAGCCAGACCCTCCGTCCCGGTCGTGGAGGTCAGCCGCAGAATGTTCTTGCCGATGTGCTTGGCCTGGGACATGTGACGGAATGCGTCGCGGGCGTGGCGGACGTCCCAGACGGTCAACGGCAGCGGGGTCAGGTGCCCGGCCTCGAAGAGCCTGGTCAGATCCAGCAGCATCCGCTGGATCAGTGCCGGGTCCAGTTCATGCAGGTAGAACACCCGGTACGCCACCCCGGGGTAGGCGGCTTCGGTCTCGTCCTGGCGGCGGGCGTCGGTGACGCCCATTTCGAGGAACAGGCCGCCTCTGGGCAGGAGCCGCAGGGACGCGTCCGTCAGTCCACCGGAGAGGGAGTTCAGCACCACGTCCATGCCGCGTCCGCCGCTGACGGTGAGGAACCGCTGTTCGAAGTCGCCGTCGCGGGAGCTGGCGATGTGGTCCTCGTCGAGTCCGAGACTCCGCAGAAGGTCGTGCTTGGCGGGGCTGGCGGTGGCGAAGACCTCGGCACCGAGGTGCTGAGCGAGCTGGATGGCGGCCATGCCGACGCCTCCGGCACCGGCGTGGACCAGGACGGTGTCTCCGGCTCGGACGGTGGCCAGTTCGGTGAAGGCGTACCAGGCGGTCAGGAACGCGACCGGCATCGAGGCCGCTTGTTCGGGGGTCCAGCCGTCCGGGACCTTCACCAGATACCGGTGGTCCACGGCCGCCGTCGGTCCGATCACCATGCCGATACCGGTGACTTCGTCCCCGGGGACCAGATCCACGACATCGGGTCCGGCCTCCAGGACGACGCCCGCGCACTCGCCGCCCAGCCGCAGCCCCGCCCCCGCGATCGGAGGGATCATGCCCAGCGTGACGAGGACGTCGCGGAAGTTCACGCCGCAGGCGCGGATCCCGACCCGGACCTGCCCCGCCTCCAGCCGCTCGGACGCCGCCGGCCACGGAACCGCCGCCACCTCCTCGACCGTCGCCGCCGCAGACGCCGACAGCACCCACGCGTCGGCCGGCAGCTCCAGCCGGTCGTCGGCGGCGCGCATCAGCCTCGGGGTTTCGATCTGCCCGTCCTGGAGCCGGATCTCCCACTTGTCCGCCGCCACGGTGCGTCCGAACGATCCCGCGAGGTCCGCGAGCGCCACGGCGTCCGTGCCGGGGTCCGGTCGGCCGAGATCGGCGAGCAGGATCCGGCCGGGGTTCTCGGACTGGGCCGAGCGGGTCAGCCCGGCGACCGCGGCCGCCACCGGGTCGGCGCCCGCCTCCCGCACCGCCACGGCCAGCCGGGTTTCCCGCAGAGCCGGCTCGGTCGTGAAGGCCTGCAGCACCTCCAGCACCCGTGCCAGCACCACACGCACCCGCGCCGGCTCACCCGCGCCGGGAACGGCGTTGGACTCGGCGCTGACGGCGTCGGCGATCAGCGGGTCCGCATCCAGGATCAGCCACCCCGGTGCCTCCTCGCCCAGCGCCTCCAGATCCGCCGCATCCGTGATCACCGCGCCGATCTCCTCGTCCGCCGTCCCGGCGGCCGGAGTGGCGGTGTCACCGAAGGCCGGGACGGGGAGCGGGGTCCAGTCGACCGCCAGCATCAGCGGTTCGGCGCCCCCTCTCCCGGTGCCCGCGGCGGTGAGGTCGGCGGCGGCGACGGGCCGTGTGGTCAGGGCTCCCAGGGTCAGGACCGGGTCACCGGCCGTGTCCG
>NZ_JALKFW010000051.1:0-1877 GCF_023243055.1 Frankia sp. AgPm24
CCCAACAGACACCGACACCCGACATGATCAGCCACCGAAGATCATCCTTGCCCGGACCGCTTAACTAAGCGCCATTGATCTATGGACACGTCAAATATCCTTCCAACATCAACGCCGGGACTGGCAAGGGCGTGGCGGCGGCGGCATGCTCTTCATAAGGCGAAGGGCATGGTGGCAGGGGGCCTCAGCGCAGAACGTTGAGGCGAGAAGTCATGGCAGTCGATGTACTTCTATGCATTTGCGGCAACTCGGGACGCTACCGGACAACTACCCAGCGCGCAAGGGGCAATGTGATGGATGCAACGCGGAGCGTGCGTTCCTACGTGCTTCTGGCCTCGAGCGCCCATGCTGCGCGTGTGAATGATCGCGGTCCGTCTTTGTTGCAGGGTCTCGACCGTCACGTCGGGTGACGTGTAGCCGCGGATTGCATCCGTACAGCGGCTCCTGTCGCAGCGACCTTGATCGCGACTTTCTGTTACTGCTGGCCTTGCTGTCCGCGTTGTCGATTTCGGCGCGACGACCAGGTGAGATGTCGCCATCCGACCGGCCGCTCGTGGTCTGGCCGATCAACTCTACGTGACCACTACCGTGGGAACCGCCCACGGCGTCAGATGCTGTAGGCGGGCGTCCTTCGACCGACAAGCCTGGGGCGACGCGCTACTCAGAAGGTATTTGAAGGCGCAATGGTGACGCTGTGTGATGTTTCGCTGTGTGCGATGTTTCGTTGGCCCCTGAAAGCTTGCCCCCGTTGAGCTTCGAAGGTTGACTGCCCGGCTTGCGTAGGGAGGTGTTGAGGCTGGAGGGCTGGACGGAGATCCGCAGGTTGCATCGGGCGGATGGGGTCTCGATCAAGCAGATCGCCCGGCGGTTGGAGTTGCGCCGCAGGATCCGCCTATCCCTATCCGTCAAGATGAGGCGAGTCAGGTAGCAACTATCATCTTCTGACTTGGGCGGGTAGGGAGAGGGAGATCGTGACGATGGCGGTGACGGCTGGGCGGGGCCTGGTCGATGATGTCCGTGTGGACGGACGT
Organism: Frankia sp. AgPm24; assembly: GCF_023243055.1. Taxonomy (NCBI): domain Bacteria; kingdom Bacillati; phylum Actinomycetota; class Actinomycetes; order Frankiales; family Frankiaceae; genus Frankia; species Frankia sp. AgPm24. The sequence continues at coordinate 1,032 of NZ_JALKFW010000051.1, forward strand.
GAGGGCGGTGGCTGGCGGCCAGACCCGGAGGTTGAGCCGAAGGCTCGGCGTCGGTCGTTCTCCGCGGCGTACAAGCTGCGGATCCTCGCGGAGTACGAGGCGGCGACCTCGCCGGGTGCGAAGGGCGCCGTTCTGCGGCGGGAGAATCTGTACTCGGCGCACATCGTGGAGTGGCGTAAGGCCCGGGACGCGGGAGCGTTGGCGGGCCTGTCGAAACCGAAGGGCCGGCCGCCAGTCGATGACCGGGACAAGGAGCTGGAGAAGCTCCGGGGTAACTGGTCAGGTATCGCTTTGATCGTGGGTTAGGTGGTTGCGGGCATCCAGGGGTGGCCCTCGGCGAGTTGGACGAGGGCGGGGAGCAGGGGGATGCCGTGTGTGGTGGCGGTGGACAGGTAGCTTCGGATCGCGCAGAACTGGCGGGCGCCGGTGAGGGTGCGTAGGCACCCGGAGACTTTCTGCCGTAGTTTGATCATGCGGATGTCGCGTTCGGAGCCGTTGTTGTCCGCGGGAACTCGCAGGTCGTGGGTGAACCGGAGGTAGTCGGTTTCGCGGTCGATGAGCCGGCAGGCCAGGGCGTGGCGGGCGGCCATGAGTGTCGTGCCGCGTGGCGAGGTCTGGGTGATCCCGATGTGGGCGGCGTGGCGCAGGGCCCGGGTGTGGGCTGCCAGCGCTGTCGGGTCGACCGCGGTGCCGGTGGTGGTGGCGTCGAGGGTGAGCCGGTGCAGGGCGACGAGGGCGTCGGCGGCCTGGGTCGCCCAACACCAGGTGTCGGCCGGGGCGGTGTCGCTCACGGCTTGGAGTTCGCGCAGCAGGTGGGCGACACACAGCTGGTGGGTGGCGGACGTG
>NZ_JALKFW010000202.1:0-87799 GCF_023243055.1 Frankia sp. AgPm24
GCGGGCTAGTCTCGTGGGCTCGTATATGTGTATACGAGACCGCGGTGCGTACCGCGTCGGCGAACCCGCTCAACGCCCAGACCTGGCGCAGCCACCGCCGCCAACCACAGACATCGTCGCCGGTCAGATCCGGCCACGGTGGTAGTACCAGATCCGCGGGGATCGTGGTGGTCCTGATCAGCCCCGCGTCCACAGCCTCGTATGTGCGCACCCGCACCTCCGCCCGTGTGCCGTGGAAGGCGGGTCCGACCTCCCCCGACGGAGAAGGTCGGGCCCGCACTGTGTCAGCCGTTGGTGGTGCAGGCGTCGCTGCCGGTTTCTCCCGATCCGCACGTGTCGGAGGTGCAGTCCTCCGAACTGGTCGCCGGGGCGGGCCCGGCGTCGACGAGCCGGAGACTGAGGCGGAACTCCGAGGTGTCCATCGACAAGAATCCTTTCTGGATCTGGAAAACCATCTCCCTGCTGTGGAGAGACGGGGTTCGTTTCCGGGAGGGCTGTCACTTCGAGGGCGGCCAGGTGAAAACGACGCGGCTGTGTCTCTTGTCCAGCACCAGTCCATCCGGAAGGTCGGCGTCGGGAGTATCAATCGGAAAGACGCACAGCGTCGGAGCAGAACGGCCGACCGCGTCCCATGCGCGGATCTGGTCGGCCAGGTGCCCTGCGGCTCTGTCCGCGTTGGGTCCGTGGGCGTAGGCGACGTACTCGAATTCGGTCCCGGCCTCGTCGACCTGACGCAGCTTTCCTCGGTAGGCCAGAGTCGCACCGTCGACGAACGCCGGGGTGCCCCAGCGCCATGACGGAACGACGAGACCGCTGTCGATCGCCTCCTGCGCAACGATCATCGAGCCGAAGTCGGGCAGATGGGTGGCCAGCCACAGGTCGAGGTCGGCGGAAAGGCGCCCGCCTGGCACGGTCACCCCCGAGCGCGCCTGGCGACGTTCCTGGGAGAACACGCCGGCGACAGCGCCGCCATCGATGTCCTGCCGCGGTTCGGTGAGCCACAGGGTCACGCCGTCGCCGAGGGCGACGTTCCAGCTGTTGCTGGCCCCGGCGCCCTGCATCGGAACGAATCCGCACAGCAGGCTGCTGCGGCTGACCAGGTGATTTCCGGTGCGCCGCAGCGCCCAGGACCGGGTCATGCCCAACGTCCGAAGCGGAACCACGAGGATGCCGCCGTCGGCGAGCTGGCTGATCCAGGCCGGCGGAACGTCCCACGCGCCGACCGTGACGATGATCAGGTCATAGGTGCGGCCGGGTTCGATCTCGAACTCGGCGTCGGCGCACACGACCTTGACGTCGGTGTAGCCCGCCGCGTCCAGACAGGAGCGGGCCCGGTCGGTGACCTCCGGGTCGATGTCGACGGTCGTCACCGACCCGTCCGGCCCGGCGATCTCCCGCAGCAACGCGGCGTTGTACCCGCCGCTGCCCACCTCGAGGACGTGCCGGCCACGGGCCTGGCCCAGCATCTCCGCGATCAGATACGGCGCGGACACCGAACTGATACTCACCCCGTCCTCGCGGCGTTTGGTGACGATCGCGGTGTCCTTGTATGCCTCCTCCAGCGAGGCGCCTGGAATGAACACTTCGCGCGGAACCGTCCTCAGCGCCCGCTCCACGTCGGCGCGCATCACGAGCCCCTGCCGCACATGCCCTTTGACGATTTTGTCAACGAGGGCATCGCGAAGATCCTCGGCGCGCATGGGGGCATCGACGCTCATGGCGGTGTCCTCTCTCGATGCGTGCGGACCGCCGCAGCGCGGCGGCTCCGTCTGATGTTGGCGATCTTTCTAGCGTGGGTGGATCGATATGGAGGCCTCCTCCGTGTTCATCCCGGCTGTCGCGCTGACGAGGCCGGCCAACACATGATCATCTTTTTCTTTGGCGCCACGACCCGAGCAACAAGCAAGATCGTATTAATGCTGTGTGTGGCGCGTCACTACGATGGCCGAAGTCGGGAGGCGAGTCATTCCCCCCGTCGCGAACCTTTTCTTCGGCCCCCGAGAGGCGGTTGACCTGCGCAAAGAGCTGCGTAAGAGCGTTCTTGTTCGGCGCGATCATGTCGATTCGTTCGGCTGGGCCGGTGCAGGCGATCTCGCTCGCCACCCGCGGGGCAGCCTGGGCGGAACAGCGGCTGCGCTCGGTTCATCCCGCGAACCCCGCGGCCCGGCTGTACTCCGAGTCGTATGCGACGGTGCGGGCGCTGCGGTCTCTTCGATCTGCCCAGCCCCTCTGCTCTGACCGTGAGCGGGCAGCTACGCTTGTGGTGGTTCGGCTGGTGGCGGAGTGCCCCGCGGTCGATCGGCGTCCAGGCTGGGAGGGGCACCGCGCAATGGCCAGGACCAGCCAGCGGGTCGAGCAGGAGGCGCTGCGCGCTCGGATGCGTGCGGTGGGCATGGCGCACGACGAGATCGCCGTCGAGTTCGCCCGTCGGTACCGACTACGGCCGCGCGTCGCCCACCGGATGGCGCATGGCTGGACCCAGCAGCAGGCAGCCGACCGCATCAACGGCAACCTCGCGGGCGTCGGGTTGGAACGGGACGACGCTGCCTCGATGAGTGCCCCGTGGTTGTCCGAGCTGGAGAACTGGCCGGTCCCGGCCCGTCGGCGCCTCACCCCGCAGCTGCTCGCCGTGCTCGCCACGGTCTACGGCACGGATATCCACAGCCTGCTCGACCTCGACGACCGGGAACACCTCGAGGGCGAGGACATACTCCTCATCAACCGCGTGCGCCCGCCCTTGCCGTCACGATCTCTCATGCCGGTCGGTGCGGAGAGCGCGCTCGTCGCGAACAGCCTCCCATCGAACGACCTGACAGCATTGTCAGAACTGACCGTTCCCGCCTCCATGAACCATCGGCGGCGGGGCCGCACCCGTGTCATCGCCGAGGATGCGGAAACGCACCTGGCAGCCGTCAGGAGTGACGGGTCACATCGGGAGGAGCCGCTCGCAGGACGGCGCCTGGAGAGGCTGGTCATCATGGCAGCTCGAGAGTCCGCCGACTTCAGTCGGGCTGCTGGTCGTGGCAACGTGGATCCGCTGGCCATCGAGCAGTTCCACGACGATGTGGCATGGCTGGCTCTGCGCTACCCGCATCAATCGGTCGCTCCTTCGTTCGCCGAAATCGTCGAGTTGCGCAACCACGCGTTCGAACTCCTGGAAGACGGGCCACGTCCGGACACGGCCCGGGATCTGTATGCGATCGCAGGCGTGTTGTGCGGGATGCTCGCCAACGCGTCCTTCGACCTCGGCTGTCTTCCTGCGGCGACGACCCAGGCTCGGACGGCATTCCTGTGCGGGGAGCTGGCCGGCCACAACGGCCTGCGTTGCTGGGTCCGCGGGATGCAGAGCCTGATCGCCTACTGGCAGGGTGAGCTGCGCGAGGCTGTCACACTCGCCCGCGAGGGATGGGAGTTCGTTCCCGAGCATGGCACCGCGCGGATTCGGGTGGCGGCGTTGGAGGCACGCGCCGCGGGCCAGTTGGGCGACGAGGCAGCAGTACGGGACGCACTACGGCGCGCTGAGGCGGCCCGCGACGCGACCACCGGCGAGGACACACCCGGCGGGATGTTGGCCTTTCCCGAATCCAAGCAGTACTTCTACACGGCGTCCGCCTACCTGGGTCTGCACGGCCGGACCGAAACCCTGTCCCCGGACAACTGGGCTGCCCGCGCCGAACAGGCCGCCAGAACCGCGATCGACCTCTACGAGACCGCCCCTGCCGGTGAACAACGACTCGGGGAACTGTCGTTGGCCCGCCTCGATCTGGCCGCCGTCCACCTGGAGCGTTCCGAGCTCGACGGCGCCGCGGAAACAATCCAGATCGTTCTGGGCAGCACGACACGGCGACCCACTGACAGTGTGCTGCGCCGCCTTCACCAGCTCGCCACCATCACCGATCGCCCCCAGTACCGAGCTCTCCGGCCCGCCCAGCACCTACGCGAGCAGATCCTCGCCGTCTGCACGACCGCCACAGGGACCGCAGATCCCTCCCATAACCCTCACACCGACACCGCATGAGCCGGACACCACCGACAGTGGCGCTGCTGCACCCCGGAGCGATGGGAGCCGCGGTCGGCCGGCAGGCCACCGCGAGGGCACGGGTGCTGTGGCTGCCGGAAGGCCGCAGCGCCACGACCACGGCCCGCGCCGACTCTGCCGGGCTACAGCCCACGCCGGACCTGACCACCCTCGTCCAGGACGCCGACGCCGTCATCTCGCTGTGTCCCCCGCAGTTCGCTGACCAGATCGCGAAGTCCGTGCTGGCCGCAGGCTTCCGCCATGGTCTCTACCTCGACGCGAACGCCCTCACCCCCGAGCGGATGTCCGCGGTCGCAGCCCTGTTCACGGACACCACGGTGCGGGTCGTCGACGGCTCGATCATCGGACCACCACCCACCGGGCCGGGAACCACCCGCCTCTACCTTGCGGGCACGCCCGACAGCACCGCCGCGGTGGCGGACCTGTTCGCCGGCTCCAATCTGGACGTCGCACCGATCTCCAACCAGATCGGAGCCGCATCGGCGCTGAAGACCGCGCAGGCGGTGTTCCAAAAGGCCAGCCGCGCCCTCGCGGGGCTGGCCCACGCCCTCGCCGATCACTACGGCGTTGCCGACGTCCTGACCGCCGAAGGGAACCGCTACCAGCGCCCCATCCTCGCCGAACCCGACTTTCTCCCCACCGTCGCCGCCCGCGCCTGGCGATGGTCACCAGAGATGGCAGAAGCCGCGCAGGCCCTGCACGCCGCCGGCCTGCCCAGCACCATGATCCGCGGAGCTCAGGAGGTCTTCGACGCCTGGGCGGCCTGCCGCGACACCCCGCCCAACGAGACCGAAACGCTCTTCGCCCTCCTACGCCAACCGGCCAGGCAGGCGACCGACAGCCCCGAAGGGCCATAAGCGTGCCGCCGGCATGAGACTGTCAGCGAACCCCCGTTGTCGACCAGCGGCACGGGTGATTCAGCTGTGTCCGGTCTCCCTCATGGATGCGAGGACCACCCGCGAAGCTGAGAGGCCGTCCGCGTGCGTCGCATGGCCTTGGCGCATGGCGATGATGAGGAGCAGATCGGTCGGGGGGAGGTGCTCGCGGTCGTCGAGGTCGATCAGGTTGTGGATGCTGGTGTCGTATACCTCGGCGAGCAGGGCGAGTAGCTGGGGGGTAGGGCGGCGGTTGTTGGGCAGCGGCCAGTTCTCGAGTTCGCTGAGCCGTGGGGCGGTCATGGAGGCGCTGCCTTGCAGGTCGAGGCCAGTACCGGCGGTGTGAGCGTTGATGTGGTTCGCGGCCTGCTGCTGAGTCCAACCGTGCGCGGCCCGGTGCGCGGTGCGGGGGCGATACGTGTAGCGGCGGGCGAACTCGACTGCGATCTTGTCGTGGGACATGTCGACCGCGTGCATGCGCGCCCGTAGCTCATCTTGTTCGACCCGCAGGCTCGGCCTACTCATACCTGTCCCTTCGGACCTTCCGCTGGCCGACCGGACGCCGTCCAGCGACATGAGAGAACATCTCGAATATCATGACGGTAACGGGTCCGTCACGTCGAGATGGACCACAGGCTTTCTGAGAGTCACCACTCGTCTACGAACTCGGCCGCAACCTTGGCAACGAAGGCATGGACTCCCCGCGAGTTGCTGGCGCAGCGCCGTCAGGATGTTCGGATTGAACGGGTGCCTGGCGCGTTCTGTGGACAGCGTGACCGGTTCGGCGGGGCATGGCGCTGGGCGGAGAGTCAAGACTTGACCTCGATGCCGGTGACGGGCCGGCGCGGATCGAGCGAGTCTGCCACAAGCACCCTGTCTGCCGATACGGATGCCGGGATGCGCGGGCGACGCTGGTGCGGAGACCACGACGGTGGTGGTGGTGCTGAAGGCGTTGGCGTGATGGAACGCGTCCGCCGGCCCGGCAACGTCGATCATCGTGACGTTGTCATGGACGAGAACCACCACGGTCCGCATCCCACTGTCAGGGTGGGCGGGCCGCCGCCGCGTAGGTCAACCGACCTGTGACGGGCCGGCGCTCAGATGCGGCGCCAGCCGGCGGCGGTGCCGGTGCGGCCGACCGTCGGGACGACCCGGGTGCGGGCGCCGCGGGGGCCGATCACCATGACCCGCACGGTCTGGGTGTTCGCGTCCACCCGGTAGAGCACCCGCCAGGTGCGGGTGGTCGCCTCGAACATGCCGACCTGCTCGCCGGGGATGGGTGTGCCGGCCTTGCGCGGGTCGTCGCGCAGCTTGCCGTCGAGGAAGCTGCGGACCTCGGCGCGGGTGAGCTCGGCCAGCTTGGCCAGATCCCGTTCGGCCGAGGCGGACAGGGTCACCTCGTGCTTGTCGCTCACCGCCGACCGCCCACGTTCATCACCAGATGATCCTATGCGTCCGACCGCCGACAAGCCGCCCGTTCGCCCCCTCGCCTCCTCGCCCCCTCGCCTCCTTGCCGCATCGGGCGACGGGACGTGGCGCAGGGCCGGATCACCGGGGACGGGCCGCCGCGGCGCGGATGACGTCGACGGTGAGGTCGGCGGTGACGGGGACGGTCGCCGCGGCCAGGGCCAGGGCGTCCGCGGCGGGTGGGAAATGGGCGTTCGGGACGGCCACCACCGCCATGCCCGCGGCCGACGCGGCACGCAGCCCGTTGCTGGAGTCCTCGACCGCGACACACGCCGCCGCCGGCACACCGAGGCGACGGGCGGCCTCGAGGTACACCTCCGGCGCGGGCTTGCCGCGCGACACCTCCTCCGAGGACACCGCCACGGCGAACGACGCGCGGAGCCCGGACCGGTCGAGCACCAGCTCGATCAGCGCCCGCGGAGACGAGCTGGCCAGCCCCAACAGGTGGTGCGCCGCGATCGCCTGGACCGCCTCGACCGCACCGGGCAACAGCGGCGGTGCCGCGCCGTACCGGGCGGCCACCAGGTCGATCACCTCGGCGGCGATCCGCCGCGGCGTCCCGGCGATGCCGAGGCTGGTGAGGTACGTCGACCATTCGGCGGTGCTCATGCCCATCATGCGGGCGGTGCTGTCCGGCTCCCAGCGCCCGCCTCGCTCGGCGACATACGCCTGACGCACCTCGTCCCACACCTGCTCGGAGTCGATCAGCACGCCATCGAGATCGAACACCACCGCCGCGACCGGGTTGGTGCCGCCGCCCATCGCACCTCTTCCGGTTCTCGCCCGGAGACCAGCTCCGGTTTCGCACAGCCGGTGTCGGTTCCGGCGGCTATCCCAGCCGGACGATACGCCTGGCCCGTCCGGGCCAGCGGGGGTCGACCGCGTCGAATCCCGGATGACCTGGAGGGGGCCCGGTGTTGTCAGTGGTCATGCGCCACGGAGACGACGAGACGATCCGGCATCTGCTGACCGACACCGAGGTGTGGGCGGTCGTCGGCCTGTCCACCAACACCGCCCGAACGGCCTACGCGATCGGCGAGTACCTGCGCCGCGGCGGCAAACGGGTCATCCCGGTGCATCCCACGGCGCCGACGATCGCGGGGGAGCGTGGCTACGCCACACTCGGTGACATTCCGTTCCCTGTGGATGTCGTCGACGTCTTCGTCCGCTCGGAACTCGCCGGTCCGGTCGTCGATGAGGCGATCAAGGTCGGCGCGAAGGCCGTCTGGTTGCAGCTCGGTGTGCGTGACGAGGCCGCCGCGCGACGCGCCGAGGACGCCGGTGTCCCCATCGTGATGGACACCTGCCCGGCGATCGAGGCCCCCCGCCTCGCCCTGTCCTGGCCGCCCCGCTGACATCACCATCCACGCCGCGGTGGTGAGGCCATGGCGGCCGCCGCCACGCTGACATCGGGGCTATCGCTATGGCCCGGGGCGTCCACAGGACAAAATGATGCGTCATGTCGGGGGATCGTGACGCAACGCCAGGGTGGGACTTCTTCGTCTCCTACACCGCGATGGATCGGCCCTGGTCGGAATGGATCGCCTGGCAGTTGGAGGAGAACGGCTACCAGGTGCTTGTCCAGGCCTGGGACTTCGTGCCCGGTGTGGACTGGCGACGCAAGATGGACCAGGGTGTAGCCCACGCCACCCGCACCATCGCGGTCGTGTCCGCGGCGTACCTGATCTCCGTCTACGGCGGTGAGGAGTGGCGCGCCGCCCGGGCCGCGGACCCCGAGGGCCTGCAACGTCGCCTCCTGCCGATGCGTGTCGAGGAGTGCGACCTGCCCGACGAGCTGCACACCGTGGTGTCGGTCGACCTGTTCGGCCTCACCGCCATCACCGCCCGCGACCGTCTGCTCACCGCGGTGCGGGCCGCGCTGCTGGGCCGGGAGAAACCGACCGTCGAGCCCGAGTTCCCGCTGTATCCCCGACGCTCCTCACAGCGCCGCCCCGGCACACCCACCAGCCCCACCGCGGACGTCGAGGACCCCACGATCGATGCGGGTAGCCCGGGCGCCGGCAGCGACGATGTCACCCTGCCCCCCTCGAACGGACTACCCCAGCCCGTCCCCCCGTCCGTGGATCCGACCACCCCGCCGTCCTTCCCGACCACCCCGCCGTCATCCTTCGCCGAGACGGTCCCGGTGGACGCCTCCGCGGCGACCCTCCCGGTCGCGCAGGACCATCCCGCCATGGCAACCGTCCCCGTCCCCGCGGCCGACCTGAACCCGACCGCGGACCGCACTCTCCCCGCGGACCGCACCGCCCAGAAGCCCCCGACGGTGGCGGTAGGCCAGCAACGCGGCCCCCGACCGATCAGCGGACGTCTCACCGGCCACGCCAGCTGGGTGCGATCGATCGCGTTCGCACCGGACGGCCGCACCCTCGCCAGCGGCAGCCACGATCGCACCGTCCGGCTGTGGGACGTCACCGCCGCGCGACACGCCCCGACGGTGGCAGCCCCCCTGACCGGACCTGCCGACCGGGTCCTCTGCGTCGCCTTCGCCCCCGACGGCACACTGCTCGCCGCCGGCAGCACCGACGGAACGGTCCGCCTCTGGCAGGTCACCAACCGACGCCATCCGAGCCTGGTCGCCGTCCTGCGCGCCGGCTCCGCCAGGGCGCCCTCGCCGGTCTGGTCCGTGACCTTCGCCCCGGACGGCCACAGCCTCGTCGCCGGCTGCCACGACGGTCGGGTACGCCGCTGGGACACCAGCTGGCACACGGCGACGGGACGCCCACCCCGCGGCGACGCCCTCACCTCGCACGTGTCCCTGCCCGGCCACCCCGACCGCGTACTCTCCGTCGCCTGTTCGCCGGACGGACACCTGCTCGCCGCCGGTGGCGCCGACGGGACGGTCCGACTGTGGGACATCTTCGACCGCCTCCCCGCCCATCCGCACGTCACCCTGCGCCCCTCCCCGCCGGCCGCCTCGACCACACCCGGCCCCCGGCCTCCGCGCGCGGACGGCCAGGCCGGCCAGATCTGGTCCCTCGCCTTCGCCCCCGACGGCCGCACCCTGGCGGCCAGCGGCGACGGAGCCATCCGCCGGTGGGCGCTCGGCCGGACAGCCGCGCAGACCAAGCCCCTGACCAGCATCCCCACCGGGAGCGCCGCCCGCGTCCTGTCGGTGGCCTTCGCCCCGGACGGCCGAGCCCTGGCCGCCACCAGCGCCGACGGCGCACTACGCCTGTGGGACCTCACCCGCCCACCAGACCCCGCTCACCCTTCGGGCCCCGCTCACCCTTCGGGCCTCGACCCCGCCCATCCGCTGGACCCGGTCCGCCCGATCGGCGGGAGCCGCACCGGGCACACCGACCCGCTCGTCTTCGCGGTGGCCTTTGCCCCGGACGGCCTCACCCTCGCCACCAGCAGCGCCGACGGCACCATTCGCCTCTGGGATCGCTCCGGCCCCTGACCGCAGCCAGGCACGGTCGGTTGCCGAGGGGTGTGCGGCCACATGCCGAGGGTTGTAGGGAAAATCGACCCCCGGAAATCCGAACAACCCTCGGCAGAGCATGATCTCGGCCGCGATCTGGACGCGCCAGCGCGCCCGACATCCGAGCACCGACATCGGAAAGTAGCCTATTTCTTCCTATATAGGACAGTCGGACAGTGACGTTCTGGTTCGGATCGACCGACCGTCAGCGGCGACGGCGACGCCGTGGACCAACGTCATCCAGGTGATCGCCGAGTCGGACGGGCGCGGTATCGAACCCGGCATCGTCGGCCCCGACCGCAGACTCCCCGACCGCAGACTCCCCGACCGCAGACTCCCCCACCGACGCGGCGACCGATCCCGTCGAAGCCGTGGCGGCGGGACCGCTCGGAACAGTCGGACGGATCTCGGCGCCGTTCCGGCCATCGGCGCCCACGTGCCGGTCGGCCTCGACGTGCCGGTCGGCCTCGACGTGCCGGTCGGCGTCCGCTCGGTGGTTGGCTTCGAGTCGGTGATCGGCGTCGGGCTGGATCTCGGTATCGGTGTCGACATTGGTGCTGGTGGTGCTGGTGGGGCGGGGAGCGAGGGGGTCGGGGGCCCACAGGTCGGTGCTGGTGATCTCGTCGGGGGCGCGCCGGGATCGGTGGACGAGGGTGAGTCGGCGGGCACCCAGCGCGGCGGCCGGGGGGAACAGGACGAGCACCGGCAGCATGTAGCGGTAGTCGAAGCAGACCGTGGCGGCGGGGACGACGAGGAAGGCGAGGCCGGCGGCGGCGAGCAGGGCGATGTCGGCACGCAGCCGGGCCTGTTCCACCGTCCGGACGCGGAAACGACGGCGGGCGGAGCCGCCGCGCGACCCCAGGCGGGGGGCGCGCCGCCGTCCGGGGATGACGATCGCGAGCACGGCCAGGGCGAGCAGGCCGGCGAGCAGCGGGCCGGGGGTGTAGCCGTACCGACCGTAACCGCGCAGGTGGCCGGCGATCGGTTCGCGGATGGTCCGGGTCGGGTGCTGCCCGTCGAAGCCCAGCAGCGGCTCGGCGTTGTGCAGGTAGCGGGGTTCGTCGGCGGTGGGGAAACGCCAGGTCTCGATGGGCCAGTCGCGGTGGCCGACGGGGTGGCCGGGGCGGAAGTAGTGCAGGACCTCGCCGGCGACCATCCGGGTGTAGTCGACGAACTGGTAGCGGATCACCTGATGGGTGAACTCGCGCATCAGGGCTTCCTGCTCGTCCGGTGTGCCGGGCAGACGCCAGTGCGGGCTGGAGCCACTCCACACGTAGAAGCTCGGGTCGGGCCGTTCGGCGACGGGATGCGGCGAGCACAGCACGAGTGCCTGCACCGGCAGATGCAGCTTGTCGCATTCGGCGATCGGGGCGACCCGCCCGTACATCCAGACGGCGTCCCCACCGGTCAGCGAGTACGTGCCATGGGCGGAACGGAACCAGGTCGCGTAGCCCGCGAGCGGGACGGCCAGGGCCACCACGAAGGTCCCCAGCCGCAGCCAGCCCACCCGGCGCAACAGCAGCCAGCCGAGCACCAGGACGGCGACCCCGACCCCGATCGTGCGTACCAGTCCGGCCCCGGCCAGCAGCAACCCGGCCAGGCCGCACGTCCACAGGGCGGGGCGGGGCGACCACAGCAGAGCGACCAGCGCCCCGACCAGCAGAGCCAGGTAGAGACTCTCGGCCATCACGTAGTGCTCGAGGACGAGTTCGTAGGCGTCGAGCAGGACGGGTGCGGCGGCGAGCGCGGCGATCGGCGCCGCCACCCGACGGTGGACGAGCAGCGCGTACAACGCCACGCCGATCGCGAGCCCGGCGCCGTGCTGGATGACGGTGACCCACCACAGGTCGCCGGTGTGCGACATCAGCCGCAGGAAGGCGGGATAGCCCGCGGGACGCATCGGGTCGGGGGAGCGCAACGTCGACAGACGCAGGTAGGCGTACGAGTCGCCGTTGAACTCGAAGGCGGGACGGTACGCGTAGGCGACCAGGGTCCGCAGCACCACACCTGCGGCGAACAGCACCGCGAACGGCAGATGCCGTACCAGCCGGCGGCCGTGCCATGGCCGCGTCTCACCCCCAGCGGCGTCCACACCGCCCAGCCGGACCGGCGCGACCGACGCCGCCTCATGGCCTGACTCGGCTGCCTCGTGGGCCCCGTGGGCCGGCCCGACCGCCAGTTGACGGCGGGACGCCTCGGACGCCTCGTGGGCCGGCTCGGCTGCCTCGTGGGGGAGGGTGGGGTCGGCTGTCTGGTGGGTGGGGTCGGTGCGGGGAGCCGGGCGGTCCGGCGAGGTGACCATGGTGGGGGAGCCGTCCGGGGTTCCGTGGGTGGAATGGCGTCAGAAGCCGAAGGTCCCAGGGGCGGACCGGGCCGTCTCCCGGGCAGGTCCGTCGAGTGCTGACGCCTCGGCGGACGAGGTTGACCGGGCCGGTGGCGTCCCGCCGGCTGGCAGCGTCCCGCCGGCTGGCAGCGCTCCGCTGGCCGGTGGCGTCCCGCTGGCCAGCGGCGTCGGGCCATCCGAAGGGCCGCCGGACGAGCCGCCGCCAAGCGGACGGTCCGCCGGTGGCGGCGTCGGACGGGCGGTGGCGCGCTGGTGTTCGCCGCTGGGCCCGGCTGTGAGCAGGCGAAGGAAGAACGAACCGAAGGCGGTCTGGGCGCCGAGCACCATCAGCGTCATCGCCAGCAGCGCGGGGCGCATCTCGTCCAACGGGCCAAGATCGTTCGCGAGCCAGCGGATGAGGACCACGACATCGACCACGAAGCCGAGGCCGAACAGCAGCCCGCCGAGTGCCAGGCCACGCTCCAGGGTGAAGGACCGGTGGATCTGCGGCAGCGGCCAGCGGCGCCGTTCGGGCCAGCCAGCGGTGTGGTTGTGCACATCCGCGCAGACACCGAGCAGCACCACCTGCCAGCCCAGCAGCGCTGTCAGGGCGAACAGGACGCTGAAGTGCAGATCCAGCCGGTGGAAGCCGAGATCGAGGGCGCCGGGCAGCAGCACGGCCTGGCCGAGCAGGCCCAGCACCAGCAGGACGAGCCCGGGCAGCACGAACAGGTGGCGCGGGGCGAGCAGCAGCATGAACCGCAGGTGGCGCCAGCCGTCGCGCAGCGAGTGCAGCTTCGAGTCGCCCACCCGCGGGTGGTAGGTGATCGGGACCTCTTCGATCCGCAGTTCGGCCCGGCCCGCGGCGATCACCAGCTCGCTGGCCAGCTCCATCCCCTCGCAGCGCAGCCGCATCCGCAGGTACGCCTCGCGGCTGAACGCGCGCATCCCCGAATGGGCGTCGGACGAGCGGACGTCGAACAGGCGGTTCAGGACGCCGGTGAGCGCCGGGTTGCCGACATAGCGGTGCAGCCAGGGCATCGCCCCGGGCAGGATGCTCCCGGCGAACCGGGAGCCGAGCACGTAGTCGGCGCGACCGGCGCGCAGCGGGGCGAGCAGCGCGGACAGATCGGAGAAGTCGTAGGAGTCGTCCGAGTCGCCCATCACGATCAGCCGGCCGCGGGCGGCGGCGAACCCGGCCAGGTAGGCGTTGCCGTAGCCGCGTCGGGACTCCGGCACCACCCGGGCGCCGGCCGCACGCGCGACCTCGGCGGAGTCGTCCGTCGACCCGTTGTCGACGACGACCACCTCACCGGAGGCGCCAGCCGCCGCGAGACCGGCCACCGCCTTGCGCACGCACACGCCGACCGAACCCTGCTCGTTGAGGCACGGCATCACCACCGACACCTCGATCGGCCGTGCGGGCGCCAGCACGTCAGCCTGTGCACCCTCCATCGTGCGTACCCCCTCCATGGGCGGGCGGGCCGCGGAACACGGCGGGACCGACGCGAGTCATTGTGGCCGCCGACGCCAGCGTTCGCCGGGCCGCAGCCCCGTAACCTACCGATCTGCCCACCAGGTTCGGATACCGGTATCCGAAGACGGACACGCCGTGACCTGTACAGGGATGCCCGGATGTGGGCCTACTTGCGTCATCGCAGGTCAGTGTGGGTGGCTGGCGAGGGCGGTCCCCACTGGTCCGTCCACGGACCGGGCAGCGGACAGACACGCCAGGCCCTTCACATGCGCCTCGGTGTGACGCTTCTTACGAGGAGGCGTAACGTCTGGTGCTCGTGCAAGGTGTTCGTGTTTCAGACGAGTCGCAGGCGCCCCGGGTGCTTGGCGACGACCCGGATCCCTCTTCTACCTCCACCGGCGCCGCGGCCCCCTCGGTTGCTGTCGTGCCCGCCTCGGCCGGCGCCGTGGTCGCCTCGGCCAACGCGGGCGCGCTCGCCGGTTCGGCCGGCTCGGCCGGTTCGGCCAGAGCCGGGGGCCCGACCCCGCACGGGGCCGGTCCACCGCCCTGCGACTGCCCGCACTCGCCACCCTGCCCCGCCGCCGACGACGTCGACCGCGACGCGGCCCGGCTCGCCAGCGAGCACTGGGACCAGGGCTGGTGCCTGCTGTGCAACGGCGTGATCCGTTTCGAGGACACCGGGGAGATCCTGCCGACCGGCCGCACGGTGGAGCCTCGACGCACCCCGCCTCGAGCGGCGTCCTTTCCTTTCACGCCGGCACCGCGCCGGGCCGGTCACACCGCTCTGCCCGTCTGAACCGACCCGGGGCCTGTGACGTTCGCCCCTGATGATCGGACGGTGGCCCGGCTGGGTACGGTGCGGTCGTGGCGGTGAGATCGAAGGACTCGCGGGCAGTGGCAGCGGTCGCCCGCGCTGGAACGGTGTTCCGGCGCGGGGCGGATCGCTGCGGACCACCAGGCTGGTCAGGACTGCCGGGGCTGGCGGGGGGTGGCGAGGGGCCGGGGCTGCGGCGGGCCCGACTCCTGATGCGGCGTGACATCGCGGCCGGTCAGACGTTCGCCGCGGCGTTCTCGCGGGCGGACCGGTCGCTGTTCACCGCGCTGGCCGGCGGGCGGCCACTGATCGACCCGCTGCTGCCCAGGCTGTCCCACGCGGCCGACCACGGCCTGCTCTGGTGGGGTGTGGCCGCCGCGCTGGGCACGACCAAGGGGCGGCGCCGGCCGGCGGCGGCCCGGGGTCTGCTCGGCCTCGGTGTGGCCAGTGTGATCGCGAACGGCCCGGCCAAGTTCGTGTTCCGTCGCGACCGTCCGCCGACCCACGGCATCCCGCCGCTGCGTCGGCTCTCCCGCGACATGTCCACGTTCTCCTTTCCGTCCGGACATGCGGCGTCGGCGGCCGCGTTCGCCACCGGTGTCGCCCTGGACGCCCCGGCCGCCGCGGTGCCGGTGGCCGCGCTCGCCGCGGCGGTCGCGTTCTCCCGGGTGTATGTCGGTGTGCACTACCCCGGGGACGTGCTGGCCGGTGTGGCGCTGGGTGTTGGTGCGGGGCTGCTGACGACCAAGGTGATGCCACGCCGACCCTGGGCTCCGGCCCGGGCGAGTCCGGCGTCGGCGTGGGCGCCGGCCCTGCCCGACGGTGAAGGTCTCACGGTGGTCGTCAACTCCCGTTCGGGCCAGGGGCATCACGACGACCTGGTGGCGGTGTTGCGCGCGGATCTGCCGCGGGCCCGTGTCGTCGAGGTCGGCCCGACCGAGGACATGGGCGACGCGCTGGCGAAGGCGGCGGCGTCGTGTCGAGTACTCGGGATCGCCGGTGGCGACGGCAGCATCAACTCGGCCGCGCAGCTCGCGGTCGCCCAGGGCACCCCCCTGGCAGTCTTCCCGGCCGGCACGCTCAACCACTTCGCCGCCGACCTCGGCCTCAACGGCGCGGGTGACACGGTGCAGGCCATCCGGACGGGCTCGGCGGTCGCCGTCGATCTTGGGTACGCGGATGGCATCTCGGCGAAGTTCGACCGGATCTCCCGCATCTTCGTCAACACGGCGAGCCTCGGCGGCTATCCCGACATGGTCGCCCTGCGCGAACGGTATGAACGTCGGCTCGGCAAATGGCCATCGATGATCATCGCGTTGAGCTGGGTGCTACGCCACGAGACCCCGTTCGAGGTCGAGATCGACGGCGAGCGGCGGCGGGTCTGGCTGATCTTCGTCGGCAACGGCGTCTACCATCCCGACGGCTTCGCGCCGACCTACCGCAGCCGCCTCGACGAGAGCAGACTCGACCTGAGGGTCGTCGACGCCGCGGCGCCGCTGGCCCGGGCCCGCCTGATCGGCGCGGTGCTCACCGGTCGGCTCGGCCGCAGCCGGGTCTACGAGCAGCGCACCGTCGAACGGGTGCTGATCGCGTCCAGTGCGGCCAGCCCGCTGCCCTTCGCCTGCGACGGCGAGGTGACCGAGGGCGTCGACCGCATCGTGATCGCCCCCAGCTCGGCCCGTCTGATCGTCTATCGTCCCCGCCGGGCCGGCGAGGCCTGACGACCGTTCCGTCACGCCCCGCCGGCCCGCCGGTCCGGTGATCCCGCCGGGTCAGCTACCGCGGTGCTGCAGCGGGACGAGGGTGTGCAGTGGCCGGGTGAGCTGGGTGAACTGGTCGGTGTCGAGGAGGTCCTCGACGAGCAGGGCGCAGGCGAGATCCGCGCACAGCTCCATCACCCGGTGATCCTCACCGGAGTCGAGGCCGGCCCGTCGCCCACGGCAGTCCGGGCACAGCCGCCAGAATCCCTCGGCGGCGCTGCGGCGTACCAACGTCCAGACCCGGCGCCGGCCGGTGACCACGGCGCTGGCGAACGCCGCATCCATGGCCTGCTGGTGAGCGGTGTCGTCCCGGGTGAGCGCGCTGACCAGCAGGCCGTCGTAGACCTCGAGGCTGTCCGGGTTGTGGCAGCGACCGGCGAGTACCGGCAGGGCCGCCAGGACCCGTTTGACGTCCGCCGCGGCGGGGCCGAGGTCAGGCTCGTGTGAACGAGCGCGCGGGTAGACCGTCCGCCATGGCCGCATCAGCGCCGCGTACTCGGCCCGGCCCAGGATCGGCCGCGAGTAGGAGGCGGCGACCGCGTCGCGCATCGCCCGCAGCGCGGTGGCCGCCACCGACGGCTCGACCGTCACGTACTGGGCGCCGGCCAGGTCGTCGGCGTAGATCGCGCTGAGTGCGTCGAAGGCGGCGAGCACCTCGACGATCAGCGGCGAATCCGGTGACAGCGCCTTGTCCCGCGCCGCGGCCAGATAACCGGAGTTGCGCCAGGCACCGGCCAGCGCGCCCAGTTCGGTATCGCTGGTGTGCACAAGCTGGGCGAGGATGCCGAGGATGCCCCGCAGGTTGGGATGCTCCTCCAGCCGTTCGATCCGACGCGCCCGCAAGATCATGCCGCCCACCAGGCGGCTGTCGGGACCCCGTTCAACTTGTCCTCCTCGACCGTCACGGCGTGGTCCTCCTCGACCGTCACGGCGTGCACCGGGCAGCCGTCGTCCACATCCTTGCGCGCTGTGCCGGTGAACCGGGGGCCGGCGTTGATCAGCCGGCCGGACCGGATCCCCACGTGGCCCGCGATGTCGCGAAGACCACGCACCGTTGTTCTCGGACACCGTAGCGGCGTGTGGTGGCTGATGAGGGAAGTGCCACACACAGTCGGTCCGTGGCTGCCTACTCCACGTCGCCGATCTCCGGATGCCACGCTCGTGAGACTAATGATTGGCGACCCGATGTGGAACTCGTCGTGCCATTCGGTGGGGCATGACAGTGCTGGTCCGGGGGTAGCTCCGCGTTGGACGGGCCGCCCTGCGCAGCTGGCCCGCGCCGCCTCGCCCGCGCAGCGCCCTGCGGTGTTCGTCACTGACTGCGACGATGGTGCCGGCGTGCGTTGGCCCGTCCGCACCCCGCCTCACCTGCGCCACCCGCTGTGCCCGGCTGGATGCCGAGCCGTCTCGCCCATCCGGTGCGCGGCGTACCGGACCGCTGGCGGAGAAATTTTTCCCCGGTTCACCCTCACCCGGCCCGCCGCGCCGCCCGCGTGGGCGCCTCCCCCCGACCGTGCCGGTCCGAACGGGCTCCCCCACGGCTCCCCGCCGGCGCCCGGCGGTCGACGTCCGGGTGGCCGCGTCGCCCCGGCGGGCTCCGTGGTCCACCCGGGAGGCCCAGCGGGGTTCCGGTGTGCGGCCGGGGCGCCCACGGGCGGCCGGCGCCGGTGGACGTCCGTGGGCCGCACACACGCGCGTGGGTTCCGAGACGTCCCGGCCGATGCCGTTCCCGCGTTCGTGGCCGCCACGCCCGGCACATCGGGTAGCCGGATGGTGCCCGCGGCCCCCGTGGGTCTCGCGTCGCCACTTTCGAAGTCGTAAGGATCCGCCGGACGAGCGGTGGGGACGGACGCCGACGCGGGTCGGGCCCGCACCGGAAGCCATGACGGCTGCCGATGCGGGCCCGAGACGATGCGTGCGACCGGGGTCGGTCAGGCGTCGGGGGTGTCGCGCAGGCCGAAGCGGCGGATCGCGTCCTCGACCGTGCTGGCCTTGATCTCGCCGCCCCGCACCAGGGATTCGAGGGTGGCGACGACGATGGACTCGGCGTCGACCTTGAAGTGGCGGCGCAGAGCGGCCCGGGTGTCGGAACGGCCGTAGCCGTCCGTGCCCAGTGAGGTGAAGGGCTGCGGTACCCAGCGGGAGATCTGGTCGGGGACGGCACGCATCCAGTCGGAGACGGCGACGACCGGGCCGGGGGCGCCGTCCAGGACACGGGTGATGTACGGAGCGGGGCCGTCGGCCTCGGGGTTGAGCAGGTTGTCCTGCTCACGCTCGAGCGCCTCGCGCCGCAGCTCGTTCCAGGACGTCGCCGACCAGACGTCGGCGGCGACACCGTAGTCGCTGGCGAGCAGCTCCTGCGCGGCCAGCGCCCAGTGGATGGACGTGCCGCTGGCCAGCAGCTGCGCCCGCGGCGCGGTGCCGCCGTCGGTGCCGCCGTCGGGTCCGCCGCCGGTCAGCGTGGTGGCCCGACGGAACAGGTACAGGCCGGCGAGGATCTGGGCCGGGTCGAGACCCTCGGGCTCGGCCGGCTGCGGCACCGGCTCGTTGTAGACGGTCAGGTAGTAGAAGACGTTCTCGTCGCGCTCGCCGTACATCCGGTCGAGGGCGTCGCGCACGATGTGCGACACCTCGAACGCGAACGCCGGGTCGTAGGAGATGCAGGCCGGGTTGGTGCTGGCCAGCAGCAGCGAGTGGCCGTCCTGGTGCTGGAGCCCCTCGCCGTTGAGCGTGGTGCGCCCGGCGGTGGCGCCGAGCAGGAAGCCCCGGCCGAGCTGGTCACCCAGAGCCCACATCTGGTCACCGGTGCGCTGGAACCCGAACATCGAGTAGAAGACGTAGACGGGGATCATGAACTGCGCGTGGGTCGAGTAGGACGTCGCGGCCGCCATGACCGAGCCCATGCTGCCGGCCTCGCTGATGCCCTCGTGCAGCATCTGCCCGGACTCGGACTCCTGGTAGGACAGCAGCAGTTCGCGGTCGACGGCCTCGTAGCGCTGCCCGTGCGGCGAGTAGATCTTCGCCGTCGGGAACATCGCGTCCATACCGAAGGTGCGGGCCTCGTCCGGGATGACGGGGACGAAGCGCGGCCCGAGGTCCTTGGTCTTCATGAGGTCCTTGAGCAGCCGGACGAACGCCATCGTCGTGGCCACCGGCTGCTTGCCCGAACCCCGGCGCAGCTCGTCGAAGATCTTCGCGGGCGGCTGGGGGAGCGGCTTGGCCCGCACGACCCGCTTGGGCATCGAACCGCCGAGGCCGGCCCGACGCTCCCGCATGTACTGGATCTCCTCGGAATCCTGCCCCGGGTGGTAATAGGGCGGCAGGTCGCCGGTCAGCGCCGAGTCCGGGATCTCCAGGTAGAGCCGGTCGCGGAACTCCTTGAGCTCCGTCTTGGTCAGCTTCTTCATCTGGTGGGTGGCGTTGCGGGCCTCGAAGTCCTTGCCCAGCGTCCAGCCCTTGATGGTGTGCGCCAGGATGACGGTGGGCTGGCCGGTGTGCTCGGTGGCCGCCTTGTACGCCGCGTACAGCTTGCGGTAGTCGTGGCCACCGCGGGAGAGCTTGCGCAGCTCGTCGTCGGAAAGGTCCCCGACCATCCGGCGCAGCCGCGCGTCCGAGCCGAAGAAGTGCTCACGGATGTAGTCGCCGGACGAGGTGGAGTACGTCTGGAACTGCCCGTCCGGGGTGGTGTTCATCCGGTTGACCAGGACACCGTCGGTGTCCTTGGCCAGCAGCGGGTCCCAGTCACGACCCCAGACAACCTTGATCACGTTCCAGCCGGCGCCGCGGAACAGCGACTCCAGCTCCTGCATGATCTTGCCGTTGCCGCGGACCGGACCGTCGAGGCGCTGCAGGTTGCAGTTCACCACGAAGATGAGGTTGTCGAGCTCCTCGCGGGCCGCGACGCCAAGGGCGCCGATCGACTCCGGTTCGTCCATCTCGCCGTCGCCCAGGAACGCCCACACCCGGCTACCGGAGGTGTCCTTGATCTGGCGGTTGAGCAGGTAACGGTTGAAGCGTGCCTGGTAGATGGCGTCGATCGGGCCGAGCCCCATCGAGACCGTGGGGAACTCCCAGAAGTCCGGCATGAGGCGCGGATGCGGGTAGGACGACAGGCCGCCCGACTCGCTCTCGCGTCGGAACGCGTCCAGCTGGCGCTCGGTGAGCCGGCCCTCCAGAAAGGCCCGCGCGTAGATACCCGGCGAGGCGTGACCCTGAATGAAGATCTGGTCGCCGGAGTCGCTGCCGGGGGAGTGCGACAGATGGTCCTTGCCCCGGAAGAAGTGGTTGAATCCCACTTCGTAGAGACTGGCACTCGAGGCGTAGGTGGCGATGTGACCACCGACGTTGAACTCCGGGCGGTTCGCCCGGCTGACCATGATGGCCGCGTTCCACCGGATGTAGGCGCGGATACGGCGTTCGATGTGTTCGTCCCCGGGGAACCAGGGCTCCCGCTCCGGGGGAATGGTGTTGATGTAATCCGTACTGGTCAGGCCGGGAACGCCGACCGCCTTCTCCCGGGCTCGCTCGAGCAGCTTCAGCATGAGGAACCGGGCCCGGCCGCGGCCGGACTCCTCGATGACCGCGTCGAGGGACTCCAGCCACTCGCCGGTCTCCGCGGGGTCGATGTCGGGCAGCTGGCTCGGCAGACCATCGGTGATGATCGAGAAACTCCGGTTCGTGTCCTGCGCCACGCCTTCTCCTGCTCCTCAAGCTTCCGGGGCCGTCGGACCACGCGGGAAGATCCTCCCCGCGTGGGCGGCGGCCCATGTGTCATGCCTCGTGGTCTGACCTCGTCCAGGCCGGCGGCGCCCCGGATGTGGGGGCGGCCGGCCACCGCTCGGGCATGCGCCTTGGTTCCATCGTGCTCCGTCGTCGGGACGTCGTCACGTACGTCTCGGTTACTTTTGAGTAGTGAATCGGGCGATGGGCGTGGCGTTGTTGACATGTCGTCCGCGTCGATGCCGCGCTCACGGCACTTTCTGCGGCACAATCACCGTGATGGACACCCGGATGAAGACCACCACGGTGACCGTGCACACCGGCCATCGTGAGTGTGTGGTGGATCTCACGGCGAGTGCGGCGCGGTTCGTCGCCGATTCCGGTGACGGCCTGTTGTCCGTGTTCGTGCCGCACGCCACGGCCGGCCTCGCCATCCTGGAGCTGGGCTCCGGTAGCGACGCCGACCTGCTCGCGGCCCTGGCCGAGCTGCTGCCCGCCGACGATCGCTGGCGTCACGCCCATGGTTCGCGGGGTCACGGTCGGTCCCATGTGCTGCCCGCGTTCATCCCGCCGTCCCTGACCGTCCCGGTGCTGGCCGGTCGGCTCGCCCTGGGTACCTGGCAGTCCATCGCCCTGGTGGACCTCAACGTGGACAACCCCGACCGTACGGTCAGGCTGTCCCTCATGGCGGGGTGAGACGGGGCCGGGCGAGGATGAAGGTCCGCGTCGCCGGGATGAAACGACTCGCAGCCGGGTACCTGCCACCCACCTCCATCATCAATGGATGCCCTGGTCGGTCCACGATTGACGGCGTGGCACTTGCGCAGCCACCGGCAGGTCCGGTGGACTAGGTCGAGACGCGTCGCGTGATGGACACCATCGCGGGCTGTGTCGACACACGAACAGGACGTCTCCGCGCCCACCGCGGAGCGTCAACAACGAACAGGAGGTAGCGCAGGGTGAGTCCGACCGCGGCGAACGCCGAGGGTCAGCGCCGGGCGGAGCGGCTGGGAGTCTCCGCCGGGACCCAGGTGCAGTCGCTCAACGAGGACGATGACATCGCCCAGGACCTGCTGGACGCGGTGACCAGTGCCAGCGGTACCGAGCTAGTCCCCGAGGGCTCCGACGACGTCGTCGACATCGTGCTGCTGTGGTGGCGCGACGACGACGGTGATCTGGCGAACGCGCTTATCGACGCGCGCCGCCAGCTCTCCGACGATGGTGTGATCTGGCTGCTGACACCCAAGGCGGGACGGGACGGTCACGTTGCTCCCAGCGACGTGCTGGACGCGGTGCCCACCGCCGGCCTGGTGCAGACCAGCACGCTCAGCGCGGCCCAGGAGTGGTCCGGTCAGCGGCTCGCGGCCCCCAAGTCGCAGCGCACGCGCCATCGCTGAGTAGCGCGTCGGCGTCGTCCCCGGGTGCCAGGCCGGCCCGGGGGATCGGCGTGGCCGGAGCCCGCCTTGGGGGTGGGCGGCTTCCGGTCGGCCGAGCGGAGCGTGGCCGGAGTCCGCCGCGCGGCGGCGTCCCGGTGGTGGTGTGCCACCGTCGGCGCCGCGGGCGCGCGCGGGCGTGGTCCGACCACGTCCGCGGTTCTCGCCTGCCCGCGGGCGACACCCGGGCACGGGCCGGAGGGGTTGGGTCAGCGGTGATGGGTTGGGTCAGCGGTACAGCGGGACCTGCTGGCCTTCGACGGCACCCGGGTAGCGATCCCAGAGGCGGTTGAGCTCGAGCTGCAGGAACAGCGGTCCGAAACCGATCAGGAACAGGACGAACGCGAGCACCGGGTTGGTCTCCGGCACGCCCGCGGCATGCTGGGCGGCGCGGGTGCGGGTACCGAGCCGCCAGGCCGCGACGAACGGTGGCACGATCACCAGCCAGCCGATCAGGAAGGCCAGCACTGACAACGTCGGGTTGACCTGGATGCGTCGGTCGTACTCGGCCAGTTCCCGGTTCGTCTTGTAGACCCAGACGAACGGGTAGACACCGAGGGTGAGCAGCGGCAGGCCGAGCCAGGCGGCGAACGGGTTGCGATGCCTGCCGAGCATGCCGGCGCCGCCGAGGTCGCGGACCGGGCCAGCGGGCCCGTCCGGCCCGGGGAAGCCGTAGTCGGGGGTCGCCGGGTAGCCCTGCTCCGGTTCCGGCCCGGACAGCGACTCACGGAACGCGTAGATCGGGAAGCCCCCGGTGGACGTGCCCGGCCCGTCGATCGGGTGCGGCTCCCTGGCCGGCTGGCCGCCCGGACGCGGCTGCTCGGCGGGGTAGGGCGGCTCCGGGGGAAGACCCGTCTGGTAGGCACGATCGGATGACCAGCCACGGCGGTCGTGGACATCTGGTTGGCCATGCGGCTCAGGGAAGCCGTGGGGGGTCGCGCTCTGGTCGGTCAACGTTGGTCCTGCCCTCATCGGTGTCCATGCCGGTGGCGTACGCGGATCGTGCACCCTGGTACCGCACGTCTGGTCGATGGCTCCCGCGTCGATCGGCCAGACTAGGCCAGTCTGGCCGATGACACCTCAACACTCGCCGCCTGTGTGTCTCGGGAGCGTGAAACTTGCCGGCGGCGCGGCCCCTGAAACATCCACGCCGCCCGTTGTGGGCCACACCGCGCCGCACCGATCGGTTCCCGGCCGGCGGAAACTGGCATGCTGGCAGTAGGGGACGGCGGGCCCGGTCGTGGTGGTGTCCTGGACGGATGTCGGCCTGATCGGAGTTGGCGTCACCGTGATCATCCCCATCGTTGTGGAGAGGAAGCGCTCGTGACTGTCGAAGTTGGCTCCGTCGCCCCGGACTTCTCGCTGAAGGACCAGAACAACGAGGTCATCACCCTGGCCGACTTCCGCGGCAGGCGGAACGTCGTGCTGCTGTTCTACCCGTTGACCTTCACCGGTGTCTGCCAGGGCGAGCTGTGCTCCGTGCGGGACGACCTCGGTTCCTTCCAGAACGACAACGTGCAGGTCCTCGCCGTTTCCGTCGACTCGCCGTTCGCCCACAAGGTCTGGGCCGACCAGCAGGGCTACGAGTTCCCGCTGCTGGCCGACTTCTGGCCGCACGGCGCCGTCGCGTCCTCCTACGGCGTTTTCAACGAGGAGCGGGGCATCTCCGTGCGCGGCACCTTCGTGATCGACAAGGAGGGCGTCGTGCGCTGGAAGGTCGTCAACAACATTCCCGACGCGCGCGACCAGGCCGAGTACCTCAAGGCCCTCGCCGCCCTCTAGACTGTGGGTACGGGAGTCGGTGCGCGTTGCCGGGCCCTCGGGGCCCAGGTGCCGCCATCCGCGA
Source organism: Frankia sp. AgPm24 (assembly GCF_023243055.1). NCBI lineage: Bacteria > Bacillati > Actinomycetota > Actinomycetes > Frankiales > Frankiaceae > Frankia > Frankia sp. AgPm24. The sequence continues at coordinate 24,196 of NZ_JALKFW010000202.1, forward strand.
GCACTGCCGCCACCGGCTCCCCCTCCGCCGCGCTACGGTTGTGGCGTCGTCCTCATGGCGCACAGGCGTAAGCTTGGCGGGCTGTGGCTCCGGCTACTTCTGGAACTCTGGCTACTCCCGGGCGCGTAGCTCAGCGGGAGAGCGCTCGCCTTACAAGCGAGTGGTCGCAGGTTCGATCCCTGCCGCGCCCACAAAACCGTGTCTACCAGCGCAAACAAAGATCATTTGCGGGTTTGCAAGTAGAGCACAGCGGTCAGACGCAACTACTGATCTTTAATGTTCCGGGTCGGGTTGGTCCGGTGGTGATCGTCGGGGTGATCGTTGGGGGTTGGGTAGTGGGTTGGTATGAGGTATGCGACGGGTGGTGGGTTGACCGCCGAGGATCGGGATCGTCGGGAGCGGGTACGGCGGGAGGCTGCGGATCTGTTCGAGAACGGTGCGTTGAATCGGGAGGTTGCTGCGGGTTTGCGGGTGAGCGAGCGGTCGGTGGAGCGGTGGCGTCGGCGGTGGAAGGTCGGTGGGGTGGCGGCGTTGCGTTCGCGGGGGCCGACGTCACGCTGCCGGTTGGACGAAGAGCAGTTGCGGGCGTTGGAGGCGGTGTTGGATCGGGGGCCAGCGGCGTCGGGCTGGGTGGATGAGCGGTGGACGTTGGCCCGGATCCGGGAGGTGATCGTCAGGATGTTCGGGGTGGAGTACACGCTGGCGGGGGTGTGGTTGCTGTTGGACCGGCGGGGCTGGTCGTGTCAGGTGCCGGTGCGCCGGGCGGTGGAACGGGACGAGGGTGCGGTGGGGGTGTGGCGGGAGCAGGTGTGGGAGCGGGCAAGAAAATAGCGGCGGTCACCGGGGGCTGGGTGGTGTTCGAGGATGAGGCGGGGCAGACGTTGCGGCCGCCTCGGGTGACCAGTGGGGGTCGGCGGGGACGGTCGCCGGTGGTGCGGGTGCGTGGGGGCGGGTCGGGGCGGGTGTCGATCGCGGGGCTGGCCTGCTACCGGCCTGGGCAGGTGACGCGCTGGTTTTACCGGCTGCGCGAGCATCGGGGCCGTGGTGAACCGATGGGGTTTGGGTGGACGGAGTACCGGGATCTGGTCGTGGCGGCGCACCGCCGGCTGGGCCGGCCGCTCGTGCTGGTCTGGGACAATCTGGGTACCCATCGGTGTGCGCAGATGCTCGCGTTCATCGCGGCGAACTCCCGGTGGCTGACCGTGATCCGACTGCCGTCGTACAGTCCGGAGCTGAACCCGGTGGAAGGCGTGTGGTCGCTGCTGAAACGCGGGGAGATCGCCAACCGGGTCCTGGTCGACGTCGACCATCTCACCGGTCTGGTCCGCCGGGGCATGGGCCGGGTCGGGCGCTGTCCTGATCTGCTCGAGGGATGCCTGGCGGGCACCGGGCTGACCTTGACACCACCCCATGATCAGCCAGCCGACCTCGCACATTAAAGGTCAGTAGTTTCCCGAGGAACCTGCCTCAAAAAGCTTGACGGATTCCGTGTCGGCGAGGGCCCTACCACGTGGGGGCATGGCTGGCACGAAGGACCGTTAGGGTCGAGGGAGCCGGGCGGCGGGCCGGGTTCCGCGGGCGGGTGTCGTCCGGCGGCCGGCCTGCTTGCCTCCATCGAGGTAGGAGAGGCATTTCGCATGGGTGTTTCGATCGAGACGCTGTCGCCGGGGGATGGCAGGACGTTCCCGAAGAAGGGCGACACGGTGACGATCCACTACGTCGGCACCTTGCGCAGTGGCAAGGTCTTCGACTCGTCCCGTGACCGGGGCACACCGTTCACGACCGAGATCGGGATCGGCCGGGTCATCCAGGGCTGGGACGAGGGCGTGCCCCAGCTCTCCCTCGGCCAGAAGGCCGTCCTCACCATCACCTGGGACTACGCCTACGGTGAGGCCGGCTTCCCACCGGTCATCCCGCCGAAGTCCGACCTGCTCTTCGAGGTCGAACTGCTCGGGATCTCCTAGTCCGGCGGGCGGCCTGGCCGGCTGGGGTGTCCCCGCACCGGGCAGGCCGCCACGGCGTGGCAGTAGTGCGATCCTGGGCGTAGCGCGGCCGGGTGGCTGCGCACAGTGGTCATCAGTGCTGCCCATGTTGTTGGTGGCGCGTTCAGCGGGTCGTCGCCGGTGTGCGGAAGGCTTCGCCACGGCAGGGAGCGGGGTTTCCCCCCTGCCTGGTCCGTGGAACAGGAGTCCGCTCCGTGCGCCGATGGTCACGTGGTTCCCTACCTCCCCTGCCGACACCCGTCCCGTCGGCAGCCACCCGGCCGGCAGCTTGCCCGTCGGTGTGGTCACGGTCGCGCTCGGGGTCGCGCCGCCGGCCCGCGGTCGCCGCGGCGGGGACAGCGCTGGTGCTGGGCCTGGCGAGTGTCGCCGGCCTGGTGGCGCTGCCCCAGGCGGCGCAGGCGGCGACGACGGTGCGGATCAACGAGATCGAGTCCAGCGGCGGCAGCCCGGGTGACTGGGTGGAGCTCGCGAACACCGGCACGACCGCGGTGGACGTCTCCGGCTGGAGCGTGCGGGACAACGACGACACCCACGTGTTCACGATCCCGGCCGGCACCTCCGTGGCCGTTGGCGGCCACCTGGTCCTCGACGTGGACCCCGTGTTCGGGCTCGGCGCCGCCGACTCGGTGCGGCTCTACCAGGCCGGCGTCACCACCCCGGTCGACTCCTACACCTGGACGTCGCACGCGTCGACGACCTACGGGCGCTGCCCCGACGCCACCGGGGCGTTCACGACCACCGCGGCGTCCACCCGCGGGGCGACGAACTCCTGCCCGCCGGCGACCTGGCCGGGCGGCAGCGCCGTGTCCGTCGCCGACGCGGCGAACGTGTTCGGGGAGAACCTCAGCGGCCTGTCGTTCGAGAACGCAAGCCAGCTGTGGGCGGTGAAGAACGGCCCCGGCACCCTCTACCGGCTGGTGCCCAGCGGGTCGAACTGGACGCCGGACACCACCGGTGGCTGGACGTCCGGCAAGGCCCTGCACTACCCCGGCGGCACCGGTGACCCGGACGCCGAGGGCGTCGTCACCACCCCGGACGGACTGTTCGTCGCCACCGAGCGCAACAACGCCAACAGCGGCGTGAGCCGCCCGGAGATCCTCCGGTTCGACGCCACCTCCAGCGCGTCCGCGCTGACCGCGACGGGGGAGTGGAACCTCACCGCCGACCTGCCGGCGGTGGCCGCGAACAGCGGACTGGAAGCCATCTCGTGGATTCCCGACTCCTACCTGACCGCGCACGGCTTCCATGACGACCACACCGGCGCCGCCTACAACCCGGCGAGTTACCCCGGGCACGGCACCGGCCTGTACTTCGCCGGGCTGGAGGCGAACGGCTCCGTCTACGCCTACGCGCTCAACCAGGCCGGCACCACCTACACCCGGGTCGCCACGTTCGCGAGCGGGTTCTCCGCCGTCATGGACCTGGAATTCGATCCGAGTACCGGTCACCTGTGGGCGGAATGCGACGACACCTGCCAGGGTCGGACGGCGGTCCTCGACATCAACGCGTCGGGAGTCTTCGCCGGCACCGCCGTGTACGCGCGTCCCAGCGGAATGAGCAACTACAACAACGAGGGATTCGCGCTCGCACCCGCGGCGAGCTGCTCCGGCGGATCCCGTCAGGTCGTCTGGTCCGATGACAGCAACGATGGCGGCCACGCCCTGCGCCGCGGAACCCTGACCTGCTGACCTGAGCTGACCCGCTGGCCCTGCCGGGTCAGCGGGTCAGCGGGTCAGCGGGCAAGTCGGTCCTGTCCGTCGGCTCAGCGGGCCTTCCAGACCGGGGGACGGCGTGCGAAGAAGGCGTCGATGCCCTCGCGGAAATCGGCGGTTCCCATGAGGTCGGCGTGGGCGGCGTCGCTGCGGGCCCAGATCTCCGTCTCGTCGGGAGCGATCTCGTGACGGGCGATGCCCAGGGCCGCGCGCACGGCCAACGGTGCGTTGGCGTTGACCCGCTCGGCCAGTGCGAGCGCGCCCTCGAGGGCCCCACCGGGCTCGGTGAGGACGTTGACCAGGCCGAGACGTTCGGCCCGTTCGGCGGACAGGTCGTCCCCGGTGGCGAGCAGCTCGAAGGCGACGTTGCGCGGCAGCACCCGGGAGATCCGGAAGGCACCGCCGAAGTCGGGCATCAGGCCCCGCTTGACCTCGGGCAGGCCGAACCGTGCGTCGCGGGCGGCGACCACCAGATCGCAGCACAGCACGAGTTCGACCCCGCCGCCGAGCGCGAAACCCTCGACCGCGGCGATCAGCGGTTTGGTCCGCTGCCGGTGGATGAGCCCCACCAGGCCACCGCGTTCGGTCGGTTCGCCGGCGCCGGTCCTCAGATCGGCGCCGGCGGAGAACATCCGCGGCCCGCCGGTGAGGATGGCGCACCACAGCTCGGGATCATCCTCGACCTCGTTCATCGCCTGGTCGATGCCCGCGGCGATGGCGGGGTTGAGCGCGTTGCGTTTGGCCTCCCGGTCGATCCGGATCACCAGGGTCCGGCCGTGCCGGTGCGTGGTGACCGGCTGGGGCCCGTCCACCCCGGTTGGACGGGCGGAGTCGACCGGGGTGGCGGGGATCGTCATCGGCCGAGCTTGCGGTGGTCCCAGGAGGCCGCCTTCTCGGGGGTCAGGCGCAGCCAGCCGTGCCGGCCGTCGTGGAACATCGAGCCGTCGGGGCGGCCGCCGTACTTGGCGGCGAACAGCCGCTCGGGTGTGGCGAGTTCGGGGGCGTCCTCGTCGCCGGTGCGGGGGACCGGGCCGACCGGCTCGAAGCGGCCGCGCAGCTCCACGCCGTGCAGCTCGGTGAACCCGCCGCCACCGTCGACGACGACGGCCGTCCGGGGGTCGCGCCGCACGTCCGTCCAGCGCTGGCTGCGCACGATCGAGTAGAGCCACAGGGACGTGCCGTCCCAGACGAACCACAGCGGGCTCAGATGTGGGGCACCCGAGGAGGTCAGCGTCGCGACGCGGCAGACGCGTTCCTCGGTCAGCAGCGTGTCGACCTCCGCGCCGGTCAGCGCGATCTTCCGGCCGCGGCGCTGGGTCTCGATCAGGTCAGGCTGCATGGATTCTCCTGCTGGGGTTGTGGTTGCGGCCAGCGTGGGTTGGCGCTGTCCGTGCGCGGTGCTCACCGCCTGACGGCCGCCAGGGTGAGCACCGCGTCCGCGGCCACCCGACCCATGACCTGGTAGGCCGCCCGGTTGGGATGCAGGTAGTCGCCGGCGCTACCGGCGCTGCTGGGCACGAACGGCGCCGGCAGCGTCCCGGTGGCCGGGTCGGTCACGGCGGCGGCCAGGTCGGCGGTGGCATCGAAGACACCGCTGGTGAGGATGAACTCGTTGAGTTCCCGGCGGTACCGGTCCACCTGACGGCCGCCGATGTGGGCGACCAGCTCCGCGCCAACCGACCGCAGCGGGCTGTCCGCCGGCGGCGTGCCACCGGGGGCCAGCGCGGGGGGGATCGTCGCGCCGACCACCCGCACCCCGGCGTCGTGCAGCACGTCGACCACCTGCCGGTAGCCGGCCAGCACGGGCCCCGGGGTGCCCCGGCCGATCCCCAGATCGTTGATCCCCTCGAGCCAGACCACCACGTCGAGCCCGGACAGGCCGAGCACGTCCCGGTGGACCCGCACCGTCGCCGGCTGCCCGATCATCGCCGCGGCCACCGCGTTGCCACCGATCCCCTGGTTGACCACGCTCACCCGGTCGCCGAGCGCGGCGTGCAACCGGCGCGACATCGCGTTCGACCAGCGGTCGTACCCGCCGTGGGTGGAGAACGTGCCGTCGGTCAGGGAGTCACCGAACGCACAGACCACCAGGGTGGCATCCGGTAGCCACATGTCGACGGCCTCGACGAACAGCACCGAGTTGATCGTGTAGGGGTAGGCGTGGTCATCCGGCGCGCCGGTCTGGTCGCCCGAACCCGGCGGGCTCAGATAGCCGGTGACCAGGCCGTCGGAGTGGGCACTGATCGGCCCGGACGCGCCGCGCACCGCGAGGCTGACCGCGAGCTCGCGACCGGCCAGCCAGCGTGGGGTGATCCGGTCGACGAACGGCAGGGCGACCGGGTCGCTGAACCTGCGCTCGCCGGGCGGGATCGTCACCTCCGGTCGGCCCTCGAAGGTCAGGGCGACCGAGGTGCCCTCGACCAGGTTCGCCTGGTACTCCCGTAATGCCACCGACGCGGCGCCGAAGGTCACGGCGTTCGGGCCGAACGCGTTGGACAGCCGCACCCGGGCGACGGTGCCCCACACGTCCGGCTTGACGATCATGCGGATGGTCTGGTCGCGGGCGCCGTCGGTGACGGGGCAGGTGAGGGCGAAGGAGAGATCGGGCTGCGGCATGTACGCCGCCACCGCGGCGCCGGGCGGGGCGAGCGGGCCGAACGGGCCGGCGATCGACGTCGACCACGACGCCACCCATCCCGCGCTGCGGTCGGCCGCCGCCGGCCCGGACGTCGCGTCCTGGCGACCGGAGTCAGCCAGGCGACCGGAGTCAGTCATGGGTGCGCGCACCCCCCCGAAACCTGCTCCGCCGTTGCCGGGCTGTCGAGCTGTGTGACCTGGCCCGGGGCCGAGAGGAAACCGATGGTTCCCGTGATGGCGGCATGGGCCAGGGCGCTGGCGGTCTGCCAGTCGCGGCCGGCGTCGATGATGACGGCGGCGGTGAAATGGGAGCTCAGATGGGCTCCCACGGTGGTGAGCAGCGCGTCGGGCGGAGGGCCGCGGTGGCCCTGTTCGTGCCACAGGGTCGCGGCGATCTCGAGGATCCGGTCGTTCCAGTCGCGCCGGGTGGACCGCTGGAACGTGGCGAGGTCCGGCGGCAGATCGGTGCGGGCGGCCATCTCCCAGTAGCCGGGGCCGATGGAGGCGTTCATCCGGTGGGCCGTCTCACAGGTCGCCCGCAGCCACTGGTCGACGTCGCCGCGAAAAGGCGGCAGTGACCGCAGGTAGTGCGTCATCGCGGCCTGGAAGGCGCTGGCGATGAGCTTCTCGCGCGTACCGAAGAGCCGGAACAGCGTGCGCCGGCTCACCCCGGACGCCTCGGCGAGCTGGTCCATGGTCGCGTCGACGCTGTTCTCGATCACGTACCGGCGAGCAGCGGTGAGCACATGCTCGAGTGCCGCCTGCCGCTTCACCTCCGCGAGGGGTCGGGTGGTCACCGGCATGGGGCCACGGTAGCCGTTGACACCCATTAGTGCCACGTACGACGCTGTGCGGTGCACAAGCGAAGGATCTGCGGGTTGGCGTGGAAGGACATTCATGGCGCACGGTCATCTGCACGTCGAACCTGTCACTGACGGAGACGACGAGATCGCGGCGGCGCTCGAGGACGTCTCGGTTCCGGCGCTCACCGCCGTCCTCGTCGGGCTCACCGGTGACCCCGCCCCTGTGCGCGGGCCGATCCGGCCCCGGCAGTGGGTGCACAACGAGTTCCAGGGCGCGCTCACCGAGGACGAGAAGGCGCTGCTGCGCCGCGACGCGCTGGCGGTCATCCGGTCCTGGCGGGACGCCGGCTGCCCCCCGGCGAAGGAGCTCGACCCCGCCCTGGTACACGAGATCATGAACTGGATCGCCTGCGAGCCGGTGCCCGACGACTACGTGGCGATGTACCGCGACGAGATGGATCTCGAGGGGCGCAACCCACGGGCGATCCGGCTGCCCGACCCCGAGCGGGTTCCGCTCGACCCGGGGTTCGGCGTTCTCGTCATCGGCTGCGGCGAGTCCGGCCTGCTCGCCGGCATCCGGCTCAAGGAGGCCGGTATCCCGTTCACGATCCTCGAGAAGAACGCCGACGTCGGCGGAACCTGGTACGAGAACCGGTACCCGGGCGCCCGGGTCGACGTCGCCAGCCACTACTACAACTACTCGTTCGGTCCGAACGACAGCTTCAGCGAGTACTACGCCCGCCAACCCGAGCTTTACCGCTACTTCCGCGCCCGCTTCGACGAGCACGGCATCGGTGAGCACGTCCGCTGGCGTTGTGAGGTCGAGCGGGCCGTCTGGGACGACGACGGCGCGCGCTGGCAGGTCACCTACCGCACCGCGGACGGCACCACGCACACGGCGTCCGCGAGTGCGCTGATCAGCGGGGTCGGCCTGCTGAGTCGACCGCTGATCCCCGACATCCCCGGGCTCGCAGACTTCGCCGGCCCGGCGTTCCACTCGGCGCAGTGGGATGAGCGGGTCGACCTGGGCGGCCGGCGGGTGGCGCTGATCGGCGCCGGGGCCAGCGGGTTCCAGCTCGGGCCGGCGGTCGTCGACGAGGTCGAGCGGCTCACCGTCTTCCAGCGGACCCCGCAGTGGATGGCGCCGAACCCGCGCTACCACGACCAGATCCGGCCGGGGGAGCGGTGGGCGATGCGCCACCTGCCCGGCTACGGCCGGTGGTACCGGTTCATGCTGATGTGGCAGTCCAGCGATCGGCTGCTGGAGCTGGTCCGGGTGGACCCCGAGTGGCCCGACTTCCCGCGCACCGCCAACGCGTTCAGCGCCACCCGCCGCGAGGCCTTCGTCCGCTGGATCGACGAGCAGGTCGGTGACGATCCCGACCTCGCCCGCAAGGTCACGCCCGACTACCCGCCGATGGCCAAGCGCATGCTGCAGGACAACGGCAGCTGGCTGCGCTGCCTGCGACGCCCTCACGTCGACCTGGTCAACGACCGGATCCTGCGGGTCGAACCGGATGCCGTCGTCACCACCGCCGGACGCCACGAGGTCGATGTCATCGTCATGGCGACCGGGTTCCGGGCCAGTGAGGTGCTCTGGCCGATGGAGATCGTCGGCCGGGGTGGGGTGTCGCTGACCGACGTCTGGCAGGGGCGACCCGCGGGCTACCTCAACATCACGGTTCCGGACTTCCCGAACCTGTTCATCCTCGGCGGTCCGGCGACCAGCCTCGCCCACGCCGGCAGCGTCATCTTCCTCACCGAATGCCAGATGCGCTACGTCGGGGACGCGCTGGCGCTGCTGGCCGGCGGTCGGCGGTCGATCGAACCGACACCGACGGCCTACGCCCGTTACGCCGAGGATCTCCAGGCCGAGATCGGCACGCTGATGTGGGGCCACCCCTCGATCGAGCACTCCTGGTACAAGGCCGCCGACGGCCGGGTGTACGTCCTGTGCCCCTGGCGACTTGTCGACTACTGGGCGATGACCGCTCGGCTGAAACCGGAGGACCATGCCGTGAGCTGACCGGGTGGCTTTTCCGAAGCCGACCCGCGGGTACGGGCCGGGCGGGCTTTCGGTTGGTCCGGCACCGTGTCCTCCCGGTTTCTCCGGGTATTTTTTCCGCTGTTTTCGAGGGCGGCTTTTCGCTATTCCCTTCCTCCTGTCGGCGGCTGTTCTGGTCTGTTGTCGAATTGATCCCCAGTGTGTTCGACCGGTTCGACAGAGAAACGTGGGAACTCCCTTGACGGGATGATTTTCGGGACTCACTATCAAGGCAATCTCCATGGTGAGACCGAAGTCATAACGGCCTGCACGACGGCCTGAGGGAGGACCGTGTAATGGCGATCTACGATCTGGTCATCAAGGGTGGAACCGTCATCGACGGGTTACAGACGCCGCGGTATCGGGCGGATGTCGCCATCGCCGACGGGAAGATCGTCCACATCGGAAAGGTGCGTTCCTCCGACGCCGCGGAGGTCGTCGACGCCACCGGCCGGGTCGTGGCACCGGGCGTGGTGGACCTGCACACCCACTACGACAGCCAGCTGTTCTGGGATCCGTGGTGCACGATGTCGGGCTGGCACGGCGTCACCAGCGTCGTCATCGGCAACTGCGGGTTCGGCTTCGCCCCCTGTAAGCCGGTCGACCGTGAGCGGGCGATGCTCAGCCTGTCGCGCAACGAGGCCGTCCCGATGGAGACGATGCGCCAGGGCATGCCGTGGGACTGGGAGACCTTCCCCGAGTTCCTCGACAGCGTCGAGCGCACGCCCAAGGGCGTGAACGTGATGTCCTTCGTGCCGCTGGCCCCGCTCTACGGCTATGTCGTCGGTCTGGACGTGGCCAAGGGCCGGCCCGTCACCGACGAGGAGCTGCAGCTCATGTGCAAGCTGCTGATCGAGGGGATGGAGGTCGGTGGCTGCGGTCTGTCGGCGCAGATCCTCGGGGACGTCGGCAACGTGCAGCTCGACTACGACGGCACCCCCATGGTGACCGACCTGATGAGCGAACGGGACCTGCGGGCGTTCAGCCAGGCCCTGGGCGCGCTCGGGCGCGGGGTGGCGCAGGTGACCTCGCCGCTGGAGACCGCGGCGTTCATGGCCCGCGAGAGCGGGCGGCCGATCATCTGGAACGCCCTGCTCGCCGACGGCGCGCTCAACCAGCACGGTGGCCAGCAGATGTCGCACCGCGACGCCCTGACCCGTCTCACCGAGCTCAACGAGCAGGAGGGCCTGCGGGTCTTCGCCCAGGCGCTCACGACCAACTTCGCCTCCGAGTTCACCCTGGAGGACTACAACCTGGCGGATGCGATTCCCTGCTGGAAGGAGGCGCTGATCGGCACGGTCGCCGAGAAGCGGGTGAAGCTCGCCGACCCGCGGCGCCGGGCGCAGATGAAGCAGGTGCACGCCGAGCGCGGTGGTCTGTTCGGCGCCGGCTACGTGCTCGCCGACATCAAGTGCCACTGGATCTCCAGCGACGTCGCGGACGCCCGCACGCTCAAGGACACCTACGAGGGCTACACCATCGGCGAGATCGCCGCGCGGGAGAACAAGCACCCGATCGACGCGATGCTCGACCTGGCCGTCGCCGGTGAGCTGCGGGTCGGCTTCGCCACGCCGCTGCTGCGCACGCCGCCGCAGGCCATGAAGGAGATCGCCACCGGGTCGGTCTCGCTGCCCGGGGTCAGCGACGGCGGCGCGCACACCAAGTTCGTCACCACCGCCCGCTACCCGAGTGAGCTGCTCGGCCTGTGGGTGCGCGAGCACGAGATCATGTCGCTGGAGCAGGCGCACTGGCGGCTGTCCGCCTACCCGGCGCAGGCCGCGGGCCTCAAGGGCCGCGGTTTCCTCGCCGAGGACGCGCCCGCCGACGTCATCGTCTACGACCCGGACACGGTGGACAGCCTTCCCGCCGAGCGGGTCTGGGACTATCCCGCCGGTGAATGGCGGCTCATCCAGAAGGCCACCGGCTATGACCGGATCGTGGTGAACGGCACGACCACCTTTGTCGACGGTGAATGCACACAGACCACTCCCGGTCGGCTGCTGCGACACGGCACCGAATGACCGTCCGACCGATCCGGCAGATCCGACCGATCCGGTTCGACCAGACAGCAGAAGGATTTTGACGTGACCGACATTTCCGGATTAGCCGCAGTTTTCGACGCCGACAACCACTACTGGGAATCCAGCGACGCCTTCACCCGGCATCGCGATCCGGCTTTTCTCGACCGTGGACTGCGGGTCGTCGAGCGAGACGGCGAGATTCGCTACCTCCTCGGTGATCGGGCCCATCCGATCCTGCCCGGGCCGGGCGACGTGCATCCCCGTCCCCGTCCCGGCGCGCTCTACGACTACTTCGGTGGACGCGGCGACAAGGGTTCGGTCGGCGCGGAACTGGCCTGCGAGGCACCGGCGGACCATCCCGACTGGTTCCAGCGGGACGCCCGACTGCGCCGCATGGACGAACAGGGCCTGGCCGCCGTCTGGATGTTCCCGTCCCACGCGGTGTGCGTGGAAGGTCCGATGCAGCCCGACATCGAGGCGTCCATCGAGGTGCTGCGGGCGTTCAACCGGTGGCTCGAGGAGGACTGGGGCTTCGCCTACCAGAACCGGATCTTCGGCGTGCCGTTCCTGACCCTGTCCGACCTGGACCGGGCGGTCACCGAACTGGAGTGGTGCGTCGGGCGGGGCGCGCGGGTGGTGAGCATCCGCAACGGGCCGGTGTTCACCCCCGAGGGCTACCGGTCACCCGCCGATCCGCGGTTCGACCCGTTCTGGGCCCGGGTCCAGGAGGCCGGGATCGTCGTCGCCCCGCACGCCGGGTTCGACGACGGCTACCGGGAGGTCGAGGCCGCGATCGCGCGGAGCTGGGGCTACCACCAGACCAGCCGCGGCGGCGACACGAACGCGATCACGCGCGACGAGCCGTTCCTGAAGATGCTGATGAAGCACCGACTCGTGCACGACTTCGCCGCGGCCCTGGTCGCCCACGGCCTGTTCGAGCGGTTCGGCGACCTGCGGATCGCGTTCATCGAGAACGGCGGCACCTGGGTCGGCTCACTGCTGCACGGTCTGCGGGTGATGCAGGGCCAGAACCCCGGGATGTTCACCGGCTCGCTGGTCGACCAGTTCATCGAGCACTGCTGGGTCGCCCCGTTCGTCGAGGACGACGTGGCGGAGCTCGCCGTGCACCTGCCGGTCGAGCGGATCCTGTTCGGCTCCGACTGGCCGCACGCCGAGGGACTCGCCGAGCCGAAGGACTTCCTCGGCGGCCTCGGTTCGTTCTCGGCAGATGACCAGCGGCGCATCATGCACGACAACGCCAGCGAGCTCACCCGGCCCGCGAGGTAACACAGCAGCCGGCCGGAGCGCTCCTGGTGGTCAGGCGCTCCGGCCGGTCCGGACAGTTCTGGCCGGCGAGGTGTTCTGGCCGGTCAGCGGCCTACTGCTGGTCGGGCAGGGTGAGGACGACGCCCGCGGTCTGGCCGCCGTCGATGGCGATCTCGGCGCCGGCGATGAAGGCGGCCCTGTCGGAGAGCAGGAAGACGACGAGCTCCGCGATGTCCGTGGGCAGGCCGGCGCGGCCCAGCGGTGTGGCGGCCAGCCGCTTCTCGGCCACCGGGTCGCCATCGCCGATGACCATCGGGGTCAGCACCGGCCCGGGGAGCACGGCGTTGACCCGGATGCCGTACGGGGCGAGCTCGAGGGCCGCGACCTTGGTGAGGCCGCGCAGCGCCCATTTCGACGACGAGTAGGCGCTGTGCAACGTCCAGGCGGTGGCCGCCGCGGCCGACACGGTGTTCACGATCGCGCCGGCGCCCGCGGCCCGCAGGTGCGGGGCGACCGCCTGCAGGCCGAGGAACGGCCCGAGGCAGTTGATCCGCCACACCCGCTCGAAGTCGGCCGGGTTCTCCCGCTCCAGGGACTCGCGGCGCAGCACACCGGCGTTGTTCACCAGACCGTCGAGACGTCCGAAGCGATCCAGGCCGCCCTGGACGGCCTGCGCCCAGGCCGCCGCGTCGGTGACGTCGAGGGAGACGGCATGAACCGCGTCCGGCCGGGCGTCGGCAAGCTCGTGCACGTCGGGCAGGACGTCACCGGCGATGACACGGCCCCCGGCCGCCACCACCCGCTCGCTGATCGCCCGGCCCTGCCCGCGGGCGGCACCGGTGACCAGCACGACCCGGCCGTCGAGCTCCACGGCGGGCGTGGGGCTGGCGGTCGCGGGCGTGCTGCCGGTGGACGATGGTGTGGTCATGGCTGGCCCGGTCAGATCGCCGACTCGCCCTTGAGCATGGCGCCGGCGTCGATGCGGAAGTTCTGCCCGGTGATGTACTTCGACTCGTCGGAGACGAGGAAGAGCACCAGGTCGCTGACGTCGCTCGGCTCGATGTAGGGGATCGGCATCGCCTGCATGGCCGGGAACGCCAGCTCCGCGTCCTCGCGGGTCGGGTTCTCCAGGTCGGGCCGGAACGCCTTGTAGATGTCGTCGTTCTGCAGCAGGTGGGTGTTGGTGTTGGTGGGGTGCACGGCGTTGAGCCGGATGCTGCTGGCCGCGAGCTGCAGCGCGAGGGTCTGGGTGTACTGGAAGATGACCCGCTTGGCCCACGCGTACCCGACGCCACCGCTGTTGCCCAGGTTCTCCGTGGTCCCCTTCATCATCCCGGCGGTGGAGCCGGTGATGACGATCGACGCGCCGGACTTCAGATGCGGCAGGCTGACCGCGACGGTGTTCATCGCACCGATCAGGTCGACGTCGGTGCCGTCGACGAACCCGCTGAGCAGGGTGATGTCCTTCCACGGGCAGATGCCGGCGTTGGCGAGGACGATGTCGAGCCGGCCGAAGCGGGCGATCCCCTCGGCCAGGGCGGCCTGCAGCTGCGAGCGCTCGCGGACGTCGGCCCTGACCGCGACGATGCTGCGCCCGAGCGCCTCCACCTCCTTGACGGTCTGGGCGAGGTCCTCCGGCGTGGCCAGCGGGTAGGTGACGGTCTCGATCTGCTCACAGATGTCGACCGCGACGATGTCCGCGCCCTCCTGGGCGAGGCGCACCGCGTGGCTGCGGCCCTGGCCGCGGGCGGCTCCGGTGATGAATGCGACCCTGCCATCAAGCTTGCCCATGGGAGACCCTCCAGTTCGTTCGACGCCTGCTGTGACCGTCGGCCGTCACAGCGACCGGCGCGGCCCGGCCACGCGTCGGCCGGCTCTTCAGTCAGATCGGATGCGGCGACGTCCGGATGACACCTGACATCAGGTGCCGGCGGTATCCGGTTCGTCGCGACCCGGGCGGTGCGGCCTGTCCGCGGACCACCGCGGACAGGGGGTCTCCGGCGCCGAAGGGGACGGGCGGCAACCGCTGCTGCGGCGGGTTCTGGACGGTGTCGCTCCGGCCGAATCATGATCCCCGGTCGTCGCGCCTATGACATCGCACCGCGACGAGCGATGTCAACGCCGATGGGGAGGTCGGCCGATCCCGCGCGATGACCTGGCCGATCCGGCGTGATGGTCAGCCCGCCGGGCTGGCCCGGTGCGACAACCCTGTCGCCCGGTGGTCGTGGGAGTTCCCCGCTCCGGGGTCCGGGTAACCCACGGGTCGCCACCTGGCCGGGCCCGCCGCAGGCGGCAAACTCGACATCGACCTCATCCCTGACCTTAGAGTCGAACGGGTTCGGCCCCGTCGGATCGGCCTGCCGCGCGCCTGCGCCGCGCGCACCCGACGACGGCCCGACGAGGACGACACAGCAGCGACCGCGCGGCGGGGACCAGAGCGACCGCGCGGCGGGGAGCAGGCGGGCGACCGCCGAGCGGCGGCGACATGGCGATGACGGGACGGCCGACAGTGACGACACAGCGGTGAGTGCGACGGTGAGCCGGGGCACGGCCGGCGCCGGCAAGGGGACCTCGAACGTGATCGGCGAACTCGCTCTGACGGTCGAGGAGGTCGGCGACGAGCTGCACGGTCTGCTGCCCGCGGTCCCCGAGCTCGCCGTGCCGGGCACGCCATGGCTGCGGGCCTCGGCGCTGGCCGCTCTCGCGGACGTGGTGCTCGGCCTGCTGGGGGTGCGCGAGATCGCCCCACGGGTCCCCGTCACCCTCGCGCTCGACGTGCACCTGTTCCAGGAGATCCCGGCGGGCGGCCAGACGGTGCGGGGAATCGGCCGGACCGTCAAGTCGGGCCAGACGGTCCTGGTGTCCGCGATCGACTTCGTCGGCGAGGACGGCCGCCTGCTCGGTATCGGCAGCAGCATCTTCGTCCCGGCGCCCGACCCGGCACTGCGGATGCCGCCCGGCGGGTGGGCCCTGGACTCGATGCGTCACCTCCGGGGCCGGCTGCGCGAGCCGATCGCCACCCGACTGCGCTGCGAGCCGGTCGTGCCCGGTGTGGTGTCGATGCGGGTGGGACCGGACATGTCCAACGCCGCCGGCACGCTCAACGGCGGGCTGGTGCCGGTGCTCATGGAGGAGGCGCTGTTCTCGTTGCCGCCGCGGGTGTCCCCGCCGGGCACGACGCTGGCGTCGTTGGGGATCCGGTACCTGCGTCCGGTCCGCCGCGGCCCCGCCGTCGCGACGGCCAGCGTGGCCGGGGAAGAAGCGGCCGGGGCAGCGACCGGCGGGAACGGGTCGGCCGTGGCGCGGGGCGTGGTCGCCACGATCGAGGTGCGGGACGAGGCCACCGATGTCCTGGCCATCCTCGCGACGGCCCGCACGTTCCCGGCCCGCCCGCACCTGCCGACCGCCCGGGGCGTCTCCGATCCTTCCTCCGAGACCAGTCCGTTTCTTCCTGCTGGCCCGGCCGTCCACCCCGGCCCGGCCGTCCACCCCGGCCCGGCCGTCCACCCCGGCCCGGCCGTTCACGCAGGTCCAGCCGTTCACGCAGGTCCAGCCGTTCACGCAGGTCCATCTGTCCACGTCGACGGAGAGTGAGATCATGACAGCTCCAGAGCAGGCGGCCTCCGAACCGGCCGAGGCCGGCGCACCGGCCCTCGTCGCCGTCCCCATCCCGTTGCGGGCCCGGGCCTGGTGGGGGGACCAGCTGATCGCCGAGTCGACCGCGACGGTGCGGGGACGGCAGCCGGACGGGACGTCCGCGCTGTACTTCCCGCGCGAGGATGTGCGGCTCGACCTGTTCACCCCGACGTCGACGCCGGCCACCTGCCCGGTCCGGGGCGGCGCCCAGACCTGGTCGATCGACGGCAAGGTGCCGCCGGCGCTGCGCGGCTGGGGCGCGCCGCCGGTGCCGGGCGCGGTCGTCGACGGGCAGGACGTGGCGTGGCTGTCCACCGAGCCGGCCGCCGGCCTGGAGTGGCTCGCGGGGCTGGTCACGTTCGACCATGACCGGGCGCTCGTCGAGATCGTCGACGGGGTCGACGGGGACGATCCGCGCGACGTCACCGTCAAGCAGTTCCCGATCTGGGGTGACGTCGCGGATCTGGTCGACATTCTGGACGTGCGCCCGGACGGCGAGCGCCGGTACGTCAGCGGGTTCCTGTCGAGCCCGGGGCGGCCCGTGGTCGAGGCCAGCCAGATGCTCGGCCAGGCGATCGTCGCCGCGAGCCGGCATGCGCCGGGCCGCCGCGTCGTGTCGGCGCACATGGTGTTCTACCGGGCCGCCGACGCCCGCGAGCCGTTGGCGTTCGAGCTCGAGGAGCTCAACAACGGTCGCAGCTTCACCTCCGTCATCGCGCACGTCGACCAGGGTGGCCGGCGGCGCGCGTCCGGGACGCTGCTGCTCGACGTCACCGGAGAGGACGTGTTCCGCCACGCGGCGCCGGCACCGCCGGCCCCGGGGCCCTACGAGTCCGAGCCGCTCGACATGGCGGTCACCGGCCGGGATCTGCGGATCCCGGCCGGGGAGTACGACGACGATCCGGCGGCGCCGGTCGGGCCGCCGACCATCGACACCTGGGTGCGCTTTCGCGCGGTGCCGGCCGACCAGCCGCTGCACGCGGCACTGCTCGCCCAGTTCACCGGGCACATCTCGATCTCGGCGGCGATGCGCCCGCACGCCGGAGTCGGCCAGTGGCAGGCCCACCGCAGCCTGTCCACCGGTATCAACGCGATCGCACTGTCGCTGCACGCCGATATCCACGCCGACCAGTGGCTGCGCTATCACCATCACTCGACTGTCGCCAACGGGGGAATGACCCACAGCGAGTGCCGGGTGTACACCGAGGACGGGGCGCTGGTCGCGTCGTTCACGGTGGACGCGATGGTCCGGCCGATGCCCGTGCGCCCCGGCACCGGCGACCATCGGACGGCGATGTGAGCGGGCGGCCAGACTGATCATCGATGGCGGGCCGGGCGTCTGGCGTCAGGGCGTCACCATGTGATCGCGTATCGTAGGGTTTTGGCGTGCGCGGGCCGTTGTGCCGGGTGATGCTGGGCGGGGAGGGAGGACGCCGTCCATGCGTCGTGCTGGTGTTCCGCTCGCGACCGACCCGGAGGCCTCGCCCGGCGCGCCGTCCACGTCAGGGGTCGCGCTGGCTCTCCCGCCCGCGGCGCCACTGGGCGGTCGGGCCTTCGTCCTGCTCGCGTGCGCCACCGCGGTGCTGGTCGCCGCCGTCCTCGTCCCCCAGGCCGCGCTCGACGGCGGGAGTCGGCGTCCCTTCGAGATCTTCGGGCCGCTGGTCCTGAGCGGATGGTCGCTGCTGCTGGGCGTGGTCGCGGTGCTGCGCACACGCCGGGAGGAGCGGCGCTGGCGGGCGCTGCTGACCGGAGCGCTGGTCTTCGTCGTGGTCGGGGCGATCCAGTGGATCGTGGTCTTCGGCGTGGACCACGACCGGCGGGTGCACTACACCAGCCTGAACGCGGTGCACCTGGTGCCGGTGGGGCTGGCGTTCCTGGCGGTGCTGGCACTGCCGGGAGAGCCCCGGCGCGACGCGGCCGACCCGCGCCGGGCGAAGCCCGACCTGGGTCGCTACCTGCTGATGCTCCTCGACGGACTGCTCATCGCCGGGTCCGTCCTTCTGCTGCTGTGGGTGGAGGTGCTCGGCGACCTGCACGGCAGCGGACTGTCCGCCGCCAGGTACTGGCTGGGGCTCGGGACCATCCTCGGCAGCGCCGCCCAGCTGTTCGCCCTGCTGCTGCTGCTCACCTTCGGCCGTCCCCGCAGTCCCCGGGCGGTCGTGATGTACGCGGCCGGCGCGCTGTGCATCACGGTCGCCACCGGCGCGAGCGTCCAGTGGGCGCTGATCCAGCGGGTGGAGATCAACCAGACCGCGAGTGCCTGGGTGGGGCTGGCGCTCGGTCCGCCGCTGCTCGGGCTCGCCATGCTGGTCCCGCCCGGGCGCAGGCGGCCCGGCCCGGGCCTGACGTCCGCGCCGGGCACGCCCGGCCGGTCATGGGGCGACCAGCTCGCGGTGTGGGCGCACGTCTACCTGCCGTACCTGCCGCTGAGCGCCGTCGCCGGGCTGGTGGTGGCGACCGCGGCGCGCGGCGACGCCCTGCGCGGAGTCACCCTGGCGCTGTTCATCGCGCTGGTGGGGCTCGTGCTGATCCGGCAGATGGTGACCGTCGCCCAGAACACCCGGCTCCTGGTCAGTGTGCGCGTCGCCCAGCAGGAGCTGCATTACCAGGTGCTGCACGACCCGCTGACGGGTCTGGGAAACCGGATGCTGTTCGACGCGGAGGTCGCCGACGCGGTCCAGGACCACCGGGCGCACGGAACGCCGGTGGGGCTGCTGTACTGCGACCTGGACGACTTCAAGGCGGTCAACGACACCCTGGGCCATGCCGCCGGTGACGAACTGCTGCGCGCGGTCGCCGGCCGGATACGCGGCGCGGTGCGCCGGGGGGATCTCGCCGCCCGCATCGGTGGGGACGAGTTCGCCGTGCTGCTGCGCGATCTCGGAAACGACCCACGGGCGGTCGGGGAGCTCACGGCACAGCGGGTCCGCGAGGCCATGTACACCCCGCTGCGGGTCCACGGGCACGACCGTCGGGTGTCCGTGAGTGTCGGGCTCGCGGTGGTGGCCGCGGCCGGTCCGCTGGAGAGCCCGGAGGAGCTGCTGCGGCGTGCCGATCGGGCGATGTACGCGGCGAAGAGCGGCCGGCGCCGCCGCCCCCCAGCGGCGGCGCCCGCGACCGGGCCACCCGCCGCCCTACGGCCCGCGCCGCCGACCGGTCATGGTGGCGCCATGACGGACGGCGACCCCGTGATCCCGAGACCCGTGTGACCCGTGACCCCGGTGATCCGGGCCACGGGTGGGTCGGATCCCGCGCGGGTCAGGCCTCGCGCAGACGTTCGGCCAGATCGCTGTCCATCGCCGGGGCGTCCATCACCAGACGGGAACGGACGATCTTGCCTGAGGCGGTGCGGGGCAGCGGACCCTTCCAGCGCACCAGCTGCTCGGGCAGCTTGCGCTTGGCGATACCCAGCTCCAGCAGATGCGAGATCGCGTCCTGCAGGGTGACGTTCGCGCCGTCGGCGACCGCGACGGCGACCACGAGGCGTTCGCCGGTGGCCGGGTCCGGCAGGCCGAACGTGGCGTGTTCGGTCGAGCCCGGCAGCCCGAGCAACGCCTCGTCGAGCTCGCTCAGCGAGATCTTCAACCCGTTGCGGTTGACGATCTCCTTGAGCCGCCCGACGACGGTCAGCCGGCCGTCGGTGACGTCGATCTGGTCGCCGGTGCGGTACCAGTCGTCCTCGAAGGCGCCCTTGTCATCGGCCGGGTCGAGGTAGCCCAGGAACAGGTTCGGACCACGCAGCAGGCCCTCCTGCGGGTGCTCCGACGAGCCGATGCGCACCTCACCGCCGCGGATGGGCACGCCGTCGTCGGCCAGCCGCCGCTCACGCGGGTCGTCGGGCAGACTGCCGGAGAACACCGGTGCCTCGGACGAGCCGTACATGCGCACGATCTCGATGCCATAGCGGTCGGTGGCGAGCTCGAGCAGCGGGCGGGGCAGCATCGAGCCGCCGAGGGTGAGCCGGCGCAGCCGCACCGGCACGTCGGGCCCGGCCTCGGCCGCGGCGGTCAGCAGCCGCTGGGGGATGACCGGGGCGCCGCCGAGCAGCGTCGGTTCCTCGGCGTTGATCCGCGCCAGGGTGGCCGTCGGACTGAAGCGGTCCTCCAGCAGCAGGGTGCCGTGCCGATCGGCCGCGAGCTGCAGCTGCATCAGGCCGGTGATGCTGGTCAGCGGGCTGACCAGGAACGTCGCCACGTGGTCGTGGGCGACGGACCGCTCGAGGTTGAACAGGCCCGCGGTGAGGGTGTTCAACGAGTGGACGACGCCCTTGGGCCGGCCGGTGGTGCCCGAACTGAACATGATGATCGTGGCGCGGTCGCGGTTCGGTTCGGTCCAGGTGGCCGCCGGCACCGACGGGTCGACCTCGGCGCCGAACAGCTCCAGCGACAGCACCCGGTCCCCGGCCAGGGCCAGGGCCTCGCCGAGTCGTTCGGCCTCCCGGTCGGGCACGAGGATCCACGGATCGGTCGGGAGTGCCTCCAGCGCGAAGCGCACCTCCGCCGCACCGCTGCGCCGGTCCAGCCCGACCACGGTCGTCCTGGCCCGCAGCAGGGACTGGTAGGCGATGACACCCTGATGGGTGTTGCCGGTGACCAGGATCGCGGCGTCGCCGGGGCGGACCCCGCGGGCGGCCAGCGTGGACACCCCGCCGGCGACCGCGGCGGCGAGCTGGGCGTAGCTCAGGCGCACCTCGTTGTCGACGACGGCGAGTGCGTCCGGAGTGCTGGCCGCCGCGGCCTCGATGCCGTCGGCGAGGCGGCGCTCGTCCCACTGGCCCTCGGCCCGGTAACGCTCACCGAGCTCGGCCCGCACCCCCGACAACCGCGGGTAGCGCGCGGTGCGGGCACCACCACTGCCGCCGGTGCCCGTCCCCGTGCTGTCGTCAGAGCCGTTGTCGTTGCCGTCCGCCACGATCAGGCTGCTCCCGTCCTGCTCAACATCCGGGCCAGGTTCTTCTGGAAGGCCGGCTCGTCGAAGGACTCCGATTCGCTGTCGAGCCCACCGGACAACAAGGATGCCACTGCTTGGCGCAAGCCGCTGTTGATGAGCTTTTTCGACTCGACGACCGCCTGGGGCGGCAGGGCGGCGAGGCGGTTGGCGAGCTCGACCGCGGTGGTCACCGACTCGCCGCGGGGCACCACCCGGTTGACCAGGCCCAGGTTCAGCGCCTCGGCCGCGGGAATCCGGTCGCCGAGCAGGATGTACTCCTTGGCCCGCTGCAGGCTGATCAGCAGCGGCCAGACCAGTGCGCCGCCGTCGGCCGCGGTGAGGCCGAGCAGGACGTGCGGGTCGGCGAGGAAAGCCTGTTCCTCGATCACGACCAGGTCGCTCATCGCGGCCAGGCTGCAGCCCAGGCCCACGGCCGGGCCGTTGACGGCAGCGATGATCGGCACCCGCACCGAGGTCATCCCGCGCACGATCGCCGCGGCCTCGGCCATCACCTTGGCGCGCAGCCGGGGGTCGGTGACCATCCGGTCAAGCAGGGCGAGATCACCACCGGCGGAGAACGCCTTGCCAGCGCCGGTGAGGACGACGGCCCGCACCTCGCTCGCCGCGTCGATGGCCGGCCACACCTCGGCGAGAGCGGTGTGCAGCCCCTCGTCGGAGGCGTTCAGGGTGGCAGGACGGTTCAGGGTGACAACCCGGACCGGGCCCCGATCCTCAATGAGTACCGGGGCTTCCGGCTCCTCGTGCTCGACCACGTCACTCCTTGAAAGACGACCCGGGAACTTCGACGTTGCTTCGAGGTTCGCGGGTTCCTATATTGACGTCAATGTTGCATATAACTGCCAGCAGTGGAAGCGGTCCGCTTCGTGACGATGCGTGCTCGTACGCCGCTGCCCTCGACGACTGGCTGGCCACCCGGCCGGCGGCGTTGGAGGCTGCTTCGCGTCCGATCGCCGCGTACGACCAGCGGGTGGCCGTGACTTCCGCGCTCATGGGTGTTCTGTACGACGAGGGTTGGGCCCGTTACGGGTGGCCCGAGCAGCTGGGCGGCTTCGGTGGTGACATCGTGCACCGAGCCGTCATGTGGGACGCGCTGGCGCGGCACGGGCTGCCGGCGATGGCGCTCTACGAGCATCTCGAGGTGCTTCTGCCCACGCTCGTGGCACTCGGTAACCCGACCTTCATGGCCGAGGCGCTGCCCCGGTTCCTGCGCGGCGAACAGGTCTGGTCCCAGGGTTTCTCCGAACCCGAGGCGGGTTCGGACCTGGCCAGCGCCCGCACCCGGGCCGTCGAACGCGACGGCGGTGGGTACGCCATCACCGGGCGCAAGATCTGGACGAGCTGGGCCCGCTACGCCCGGTGGTGTCTGGTGCTCGCCCGGACCGGGACGACCGAGTCACGCCACCGCGGGCTGTCCGCCTTCATCGTCGACCTCGAGGATCCCGGCGTCGAGGTGCGGGCGATCGAACAGGCCAACGGCACCGACGAACTCGCCGAGGTGACCTTCGACGAGGTGCTGGTCGGCCCGGAGCGCCTGGTCGGGGAGATCGGCGGCGGCTGGCGGGTGGCGATGCACATCCTCGCCCACGAGCGCGGGACGTTCGGCTGGTTCCGGCACAACTTCCTGACGCGGGAGGTGCTTGACAATCTCTCGCTGGGCGGACCGGCGGGCGATACGCTGCTGGGCAACGCTCTGCTTGATCTGGCCGCCGTCCGCGCCAGCAGTTTCGGTGGTGTGCGGGCGCACGCGGCGGACACGGTGCTCGGTCCTCGGGCCGCGTTCGTGAAGCTGATGCTGGCCGCCAGCGAGCAGGCCGTGAACGACTGGGTGCTCGCCAGCGACCCGGATCTTGCTGTTGGCGTGCAGGACGACCATGTGGCGGTGAACCGCCAGGACTATCTGTTCTCGCGCATCGTCACCGTCTACGGAGGGTCGCAGCAGATGCAGCTCGACACCATCGCCAAGCAGATTCTGCGGCTGCCATGACGTCGGTCGTGGAGTCACCGGACCGCGAGTTCCTCGAGGCGGCCGGTGCCGCGCTGCGCGGCACCGGGCCCGGTGAGGATCCGCTCGAGGCGCTCGGCTGGTGGGATCTGCTGGCCGAGTTCGACGACCGCGACGCCCGCGGGGCCGCCCTGGCGCTGTTTCGCGCCCAGGGCCGCGAGCTCGCGGACACCGCGGCGCTCGGTGCCCTGATCGCCCAGCCGTATCTGGCGGCGGCCGGGGCGGAACCCGGCACCCTCGTCGCCGTGATCGTCCGCCGTTCGGCCCGTGGCGAGCGGCTGCTCGCCGTCGGTGATGTCGCCGGGCGCACGCTGCTCGTCGACCGGCCGGGTCAGGGCGCGTCGGTCATCGCCGCCGAGAAGACCGAGCTCGTGCCGGTGACCGTGCCCGGTCGCCTCACCCTGCACGAGGTCCGGGTGGACGACGCGGCGCTCACCCCGGCGATAGCCGAGGCCGAGGCCGCGGCCGTGCGGGCCCGGGCGGTCTGTCTCGGCCGGATCGGCACGTCGCTGGAGATCCTCGGCGCCGCCGAGGGGACCCTCGCGCTCGCCGTGGCCTACGCCGCCTCCCGAGAGCAGTTCGGCCGGCCGATCGGCACGTTCCAGGCGGTCCGTCATCTGCTGGCCTGGGCACAGACCGACAGCGTGGCCCTGGAAAGCGTCGTGACGACCGCCGTGGCGCTCGACGCCGCGGCACCGGAGCGTCACGACGAGGTCGTCAAGGCGCTGGCGGGGCGCAACGGCCGGCGCATCTGCGAACGGGCCATGCAGGTGTTCGGCGGCATCGGATTCACCGCCGAACACGACCACCATCACTTCCACAGCCGGGTGCTGGCCCTCGACGCGCTGCTCGGCACGTCCGCGGAGCTGACCCACACGCTCGGCGCGTGGTGGCGCGAGTCCCGCGCCGACCCCAGCGCATCCGCGCGCGCCCTGCTGGCCGCAACCGGCTCGTGACAGCGTCCGCGGTTCCCACGTCCACCATCTGATCAGCAAGGAGAGGCCCACATGACGTCGAGTCCGTCGCCCTATCCGATCTTTGACGCCGACAACCACATGTACGAGACCGAGGAGGCGTTCACCAAGTTCCTGCCGGAGCAGTACCGCAGCGCGGTGCGCTACGTCGAGGTCGACGGTCGTACCAAGATCGCTATCAAGGGTCAGATCAGCGAGTACATCCCGAACCCGACGTTCAGCGTCGTGGCACGCCCCGGCGCGCAGGAGGAGTACTTCCGCATCGGCAACCCGGAGGGCAAGTCCTACCGGGAGATCATCGGCAAGCCGATGCGCTCGATCCCGGCGTTCCGCGAGCCCGAGGCGCGCCTGAAGCTGCTCGACGAGCAGGGCGTCGAGCGCACCCTGATGTTCCCGACGCTCGCGAGCCTGCTCGAGGAGCGCATGCGGGACGACCCGCAACTGACCCACGTCGTCATCCACGCGCTGAACCAGTGGATGCACGAGACCTGGTCGTTCAACTACGAGAACCGGATCTTCGCCACCCCGGTCATCACCCTGCCGATCGTCGACAAGGCGATCGAGGAGCTGGAATGGGTGGTGGAGCGCGGAGCCCGCGCCATCCTCATCCGCCCGGCGCCGGTGCCGACCTACGGCTACTCGCGCTCCTTCGGTCTGCCCGAGTTCGACCCGTTCTGGAAGAAGGTCGTCGAGGCCGACATCCTGGTCGGGTTCCACTCGTCGGACAGCGGCTACAACCGTTACACCGACGACTGGGAGGGCGCGAACAAGGAGTACCTGCCCTTCAAGCCGGAGGCGTTCCGGATGGTCAACCAGTGGCGCCCGATCGAGGACACCGTCTCCTCACTGATCTGCCACGGCACGCTGACCCGGTTCCCCCAGCTCAAGATCGCCTTCGTCGAGAACGGCGCCTCCTGGGTCGAGCCGCTGATCGCGAGCCTGAAGAACGTGTACAAGAAGGGCCCGCAGATGTTCGAGGAGGACCCGATCACGGTCCTTCGCCGCAACATCCACATCAGCCCGTTCTGGGAGGACGACATGTCGAAGTTGGTGGAGCTGCTCGGTGAGGACCGGGTGCTCTACGGCTCCGACTACCCGCACCCCGAGGGCCTGGCGGAGCCCGCGAGCTTCGCCGCCGAGCTGACCAATGTCAGCGAGGAGGTCAAGGCCAAGATCCTCGGCGGGAACATGTCCCGGCTCATCCCGGTCTGACAGGGGCTTTGGCCCGTCGGCCCGGTGGGTCGACGGGCCACCCGGCCGGCGCCCTGGCGCGCAGGCGAAGGGGGATCTGGTGACAGATCGCGTGGTCCTTGCCTTCGGCGAGCGCGGCTACGGCCGGGCCGAGCTCGAGGCGCTGACCGAGGGGCTGGCCCGTCGCCTGGTCGCCCGCGGGGTGCGCCCCGGTGACCGGGTGGCGTTGATGTCGTCGAACCGGCCCGAGTTCGTCGTCGCGGTGCGGGCGCTGTGGCGGGTCGGTGCGGCGGCGGTGCTGTTCAGCCCGACGTGGCGGGCCGGTGAGGTCGAGGACGCCCTCGCTCTCACCGAACCGCGCCACGCCGTGGGCGACCACCCCGGGCTCGCTGCCGCCATGCCGATGCTGCACCTGGACGAGCCGATCGAGGCGGTCACACCGAGTCGGCCGGCGGCCGGGTCGGCCACGGGTTCGCCCCGTTGGCCGGTGCCGCGCCCGGACGCCGAGGCGCTGCTGGTGTTCAGCTCCGGGACGACCGGGCTGCCCAAGGCGGTGCGGCACACCCACGCGTCCTTCGACGCGGCGGTCGGGCACTGGCGGCGTGCGCTGGGAATGACCGGCGCCGACCGGATGCAGATCGCCACGCCGCCGTCGCACATCCTTGGCATCCTCAACATCGCCACGGTGTGGGCGGCCGGTGCCTGGATGCGTCTGCACCGCCGGTTCGACCTCGACCGGGTCCTGCGTGCCATCGAGGCGGACCGGGTCACCATCGAGATGGCGGTGGCGCCGATCGCCCTGGCGATCGCCGGACATCCGACACTGGAGTCGTTCGACCTGTCGTCGCTGCGCTACATCATGTGGTGCGCCACCCCGGTCACCCCGAGTGTCGCCGAGTCGGTGACGGCGCGCACCGGGGTCGGGTGGGTGACGGCCTACGGGGCCAGCGAGGTGCCGCTGTTCACCTGCACCCCGCCGGGGCGCACGTCGCTCACCGGCGCGCCGCTGGACAGCGTCGGCCAGGCGGTGGACGGCGTCGAACTGCGGGTGGTGGACCCCGACAGCGGCGTCGTGCTGCCCGTCGGCGCCACCGGCGAGCTGCAGGCCCGGTCGGCGTCGGTGATGGCCGGCTATCTGCCGGCCGCGGCGACCGCGGACGTCATGGTGGACGGCTGGTACCGCACCGGCGACCTCGGCCAGGTGGACGCGGACGGCTGGGTGCGGCTCACCGACCGGCGCAAGGAGATGATCAAGGTGCGGGCGTTCCAGGTGGCGCCGGCCGAGGTGGAGGCGGTGCTGCACCGACACCCCGCCGTGGCCGACTGCGCCGTGTTCGGCGTCCCGGACGCCGCCGACGGGGAGGCGGTCATCGCCGCCGTCAGCACCCGGGCGCCGGTCACCGCGGACGAGCTGATCGCGCTGGTGGGCGGGCGGCTCGCGTCGTACAAGCGGCCCCGCCGCGTCATGTTCACCGACGAGATCCCCCGGTTACCGTCCGGGAAGGTGCTGCGTCGGGTGCTACGGGCACGCTATGAAGAACAGTAGAGCCACGGACACGGACCAGTAGAACATCACAAGGGGCAACGTCCGCTACGGGCAGTGCCTACCAGGGGCAACATCGCGATGCGGGTATCGAGCTGGTCGGCCCGACGCGCGGCTGAGGAGCTGCAGGTGTTCATTCGCTACGAGGTCGCCGACAAGATCGCGACCATCTCGCTCAACCGGCCTGAGGTCGCCAACGCCCAGAATCCCGAGCTGCTCGACGAGCTCGACGAGGCGTGGCGTGCCGCCGCCGCCGACGACGACGTCGCCGTCATCATCCTGCGCGGGGAGGGCAAGCACTTCTCCTCCGGGCACGACATCAAGGGCGCGGGCAGTGCGAACGGGCACGGGAAGATGACCCTCGAGGAGATCATCCAGTACGAGTCGCGCCGCTACCTGGAGTACACGCTGCGCTGGCGCAACACCCCGAAGCCGTCGATCGCGGCCGTGCAGGGCCGCTGCATCGCGGGCGGGCTGCTGCTGTGCTGGCCGTGTGACCTCATCATCGCCGCGGACGACGCGAAGTTCTCCGACCCGGTGGTGGCGATGGGCATCGGCGGGGTCGAGTACCACGGGCACACCTGGGAGCTCGGGCCGCGCAAGGCCAAGGAGATCCTGTTCACCGGCCGGGCGATCACCGCCGAGGAGGCGGAGAAGGTCGGCATGGTCAACCGGGTCGTGCCCCGCGCCGAGCTGGACACCGCGACCCGGGAGCTGGCCGCCAGCATCGCGAAGATGCCGCCCTTCGGCCTGCGCCAGGCCAAGCGCGCGGTCAACCAGACCTTGGACGTGCAGGGCTTCTACGCGGCGATCCAGTCGGTGTTCGACGTCCACCAGACCGGCCACGGCAACGCGCTCAGCGTCTCCGGTTACCCGATCCTGGTGAACCTCGACCAGATGAAGACCAAGGTCAAGTCCGAACTGTAGGACAGGCGAACGGCGCCACGGCGGGAGCCGGACGGTCGCCGAGGCGAGGAGAGAATGGCGTGACCAAGGTAGCGTTCGCCCCCGACGTGTTCACCTGGCCGGCCGACGAGCCGCAGCTGATCGGCAGCCGCTGCCCGGTCTGCCAGGCGGTGACGTTTCCGCGCAAGCCGTCGTGCCCGCGCTGTGGCAACCCCGACATGGCCGAGCGTCTGCTGCCCCGGCGCGGGACCCTGGTGGCCTGGACCATCCAGGGTTTCCTGCCCAAGGCGCCGTACGCGGGCGGGGAGACCGAGGAGACGTTCCGACCCTACGGGGTGGGGCTCGTCCAGCTCGGCGACGAGGTCCGGGTCGAGACGCGGCTGACCGAGGCCGACCCGGAGAAGCTGCGTTTCGGCATGGAGCTGGAACTGGTGGTCGTGCCGTTCCGTACGGACGCGGACGGTACCGAGGTCGTGATCCACGCCTTCGCGCCGACCGAGTCCTGACCCAAGAACCGTCCCAGCGCACGAGTCGTCCCAGCCCTGGATCGAGGAGATTGACATGCACGACGTCGCCATCGTCGGGGTGGGCATTCACCCGTTCGGCCGGTTCGGGCCGAAGTCGGCGATCGAGATGGGTGCGCAGGCGGTGCGGGCCGCCTGCGCCGATGCCGGAATCAGCTGGTCGGATGTGCAGTTCGCGTTCGGTGGCAGCAACGAGGTGGACAACCCGGACGCGGTGATCAGCCTGCTCGGCCTCACCGGCATCCCGTTCATGGATGTCTACAACGGCTGCGCCACCGCCGGCACCGCCCTCGAGCTCACCGCCGACGCGATCCGCTACGGCAAGTACGAGCTCGGTGTCGCCGTCGGCATGGACAAGCACCTGCCGGGCGCGTTCACCGCCGACCCGGAGTACTACAGCGCGCCGTCCTGGTACGGCGAGGCCGGCCAGTTCCTCACCACGAAGTTCTTCGGCATCAAGATCAACCGCTACATGCACGACCACGGCATCTCACACGCGACCCTGGCCAAGGTCGTGAACAAGAGCCTGCGCAACGGGGTGCTCAACCCCAACGCGTTCCGCCGCAAGCCGCTGGACGAGGAGACCATCCTCGGGGCGCGGATGCTCAACTACCCGCTGACCCAGTACATGTTCTGCTCGCCGGACGAGGGCGCGGCGGCCGTGGTGCTGTGCCGGGCCGACATCGCCCACCGCTACACCTCGAACCCGATCTACCTGCGGGCCACCGCGCTGCGCACCCGGCGCTACGGCGCCTACGAGGTGCACAGCTCGTGGGCCGCGGTGGAGGAGGACGTCGCGCCGACGGTCTACGCCAGCCGGGCCGCCTACGAGGCCGCCGGCATCGGCCCGCAGGACGTCGACGTCATCCAGCTGCAGGACACCGACGCCGGTGCCGAGATCATCCACATGGCCGAGAACGGTTTCTGCGCCGACGGTGAGCAGGAGAAGCTGCTCGCCGAAGGCGCCACCGAGATCGGCGGCCGGCTGCCGGTCAACACCGACGGTGGTCTGATCGCCAACGGGGAACCGATCGGCGCCTCCGGCCTGCGCCAGATCCACGAACTGGTCCGCCAGCTGCGCGGCCAGGCCGGCGACCGCCAGGTCCCCGGCAACCCCCGGGTCGGCTACGCCCAGCTCTACGGCGCCCCCGGCACCGCCGCCGTCTCCATCCTCACCACCTGACGGGGACGTCCCCCTGACGCGAAAGGGCGTCCCGCCCAGGGCGGGACGCCCTTTCCGGTTCGTGGCCGGCCTCCCGTGTGGCCTGCCCGCGGAGGCGGAACGCGTATCGCGCCTCCGGCGGAACAGGACCGGCAATCCCGCGCCGACACACAGGAGCCGGCGCGGGCCCAGGATCAGAGCAGCTCGAGGACCATGGCGGCGCCCATGCCGCCGCCGGCGCACATCGACACGACGCCCAGGGTCGCGCCGCGGCGGCGCAGCTCGCCGAGCATGGTGACGACCATCCGGGCGCCGGTGGCGGCGATCGGATGGCCGAGGCTCGCGCCGCTGCCGTTGACGTTGACGATCTCCGGGTTGATCCCGAGCTTGCGCACCGCCGCGACCGGCACCGAGCAGAACGCCTCGTTGATCTCGAACAGGTCGATGTCGGCGAGGGTGAGACCGGCCCGGTCGAGTGCCTTCGGGATGGCCAGGGTGGGGGACATGCCGGTGCGGGCGGGCTCGATGCCGACGGCGGACCACGAGCGGATCCGGGCCAGCGGGGTGATGCCGTGAGCGGCGGCGTAGGAGTCACTGGTCACGGTGACAGCCGCGGCGGCGTCGTTGAGACCGGCGGCGTTACCCGCGGTGACGGTGCCGGCGTCGCCGAGCTCCGGGTGGATGAGCTTGAGCGAGGCGAGCCGCTCCAGCGTCGTGCCACGCCGCGGGTGCTCGTCGGTGTCGAAGCGCACGACGCTGCCGTCGGGCCGGGTGACGTCCAACGGGATGATCTCTTCGGTGAACGCGCCCGCGTCGATGGAGGCGATCGCGCGGGCGTGGCTGTAGACCGCCCACTCGTCGACGTCGGTACGGGTCAGGCCCATCTCGCGGGCGGTGTTCTCGCCGACGGTGATGGACATGTCGAACGCGGGGGCCTCGGGGGTTTCGGGGTGCGACGGGGGGCGCCACAGCGTCTGGTTGCCCTCGGCGTCGAACTTCACGCTGGGAGCGGCGTTGGTGAGGCTTTCGGTGCCGCCGGCGATGACGACCTGGTCCATCCCGGCGCGGATGCTGCCGGCGGCGATCGAGACCGCGGACAGGCCGGCCGCGCAGTGCCGGTTGTCGGCCAGGCCCGGCACGTCGTTCAGACCGAGCCGGACGGCGACGTTGCGGGCGATCACCCCGCCGCCCTGCATCGACTCGGCGAGGACGATGTCGTCGACGTCCTGCGCCGGGATCCCGCTGCGCTCAAGCACAACCGGGATGACCGCCTCGGCGAGGTCGAAGGCGTCGAGGCCGACGAGGGTGCCCTTGCGGGTTCGGCCGATGGCCGTGCGGCCGGTCGAAACGATCACTGCTTCGGTCACGGGGATCCTCCCTGGGGGAACCGGCCACGCGCCCGCCGACGGCACCGCCGCGGCGCGACACGCCGCCCATCCGCGCAGATGTCGATATTGATATCGACAGTAGCCAGCGCCCCTGCCACCCGCAACCGACCCGCGGCCGACCCCGGGCGTTCCCGTAACGCCGCAGGTCCAGCTGTCGCCGGGTCGTCCGCGTCGGGCCGTCCGCGCCGGTCTCCACGTCCGCACGGGGAGACCGGCGGCAGCGAGGACAGCCCCGGGCCGGGGGAGGTCCTACTTCGGGGGGAAGCGCAGCGCGCCGTCGAGACGGATGTTCTCGCCGTTGAGATAGGGGTTGCGCACGATCGACTCGACCAGCAGGGCGAACTCCTCCGGCCGGCCCATCCGCTTGGGGAACTGGATGCTGGAGGTCAGCTTCTCCTTCAACCCCTCGGGCGCGGAGAGCATGATCGGGGTGCCCATGGTGCCGGGCGCGATCGCGTTCACCCGGATGCCGGACGGGGCGAGGTCACGAGCCAACGGCAGCGACATGCCGAGGATGGCGGCCTTGGCCGCGGCGTAGGCCAGCTGACCGACCTGGCCCTCCAGGCCGGCGATGGAGGCGGTGTTGACGATCACGCCCCGTTCGCCGTCCTCGGTCGGGGTGTTGTGGGCTATCGCCGCGGCGGACAGCCGGGTGACGTTGAACGTGCCGACCGCGTTGAGCTGCAGGACGCGGACGAACGAGTCCTTGTCGTGCGGCGTTCCGTCGCGGTTGAGGGTGCGGGCGGCGATGCCGCCGCCGGCGACGTTCACGACGATCGAGAAGGTGCCCAGCGACTGGGCCGCGCTGATCGCGGACTGCACCACGTCGTCGTCGTTGATGTCACCGCTGACCGCGAGGGCGTCCGGCCCGATGCTGTCGGCGACCTCCTTGGTACCGCCGTCGTGCAGGTCGAAGACCACGGTCTTCACGCCGAGGCCGACGAGATGCCGCACGGT
Source organism: Frankia sp. AgPm24 (assembly GCF_023243055.1). Lineage (NCBI taxonomy): Bacteria > Bacillati > Actinomycetota > Actinomycetes > Frankiales > Frankiaceae > Frankia > Frankia sp. AgPm24. Next base: position 55,915 of record NZ_JALKFW010000202.1, read on the forward strand.
CGCGGCGCCGAGACCGCCGGCCCCGCCGGTGACGATCGCCGAACGTCCTGTCAGATCCACAGTGTCCTCCTGCCCCGGGACGCCGTTCCCAGCCGGGAACCCGCGTCCGTGCGTGTCCCGAAATCGGGACCCATGCCCTGCCTGCTGTGGGCAGCCGCCGGTAGGGGCGACCGCGGAAGTCCAATCCCGGCCGCGAACCCAGGCCATCATGGACAGCGTGACCATAACGGGTCCGGTCCTGGCGGGACAACGGACGCGGCGTCCGCCCGGCCGCCACGGCGCCCGCCCGCCACGGCGCCCGCACCGCCGCCGAGCCGGCCGCGGTGCGGCAGGTCCTCGTGGGCAGCGTTCGTGGGCAGCGGAGGTGGGCAGGCATGCTCCGGTGCCAGACGTTGACATTGACATCGAGTTTTGCGTCGGGCTAGCGTCAAATACGTGACAGAAGTAACGCTTGGCCTGAGCCTGGCTGGAATCCGCGGTAAGGGCGCCTCGCTCGCCGAGGTGGCACGCCGGGCCGAACAGGCCGGCTATGACTCGGTGTGGACCGGCGAGGCCTGGGGTGCCGACGCCTTCACACCGCTCGCCTTCATCGCCGGCATCACCACCCGGCTGCGACTGGGCACCGCGATCGCGCAGATGCCGGCCCGGACCCCGGCCGCCACCGCGATGACAGCCCTCACCCTGCAGCAGCTGTCCGGGGGCCGGCTCATCCTCGGCCTTGGCGCGTCCGGGCCGCAGGTGGTGGAGGGCTGGCATGGCGTGCCGTACCGCCCGCCGGTGCAGATGACCCGCGAGTACCTGGCCATCCTGCGTCAGGCCCTCGCCGGCACCGCCAAGGTCGCCTTCGAGGGATCCGTCTACCAGGTGCCCTACACCGGCCCCGGGTCCACCGGCCAGGGGCGGGCGCTGCGTTCGCAGCTGCCGGGTGCGCCGCAGACGCCGATTCTCATCGCCGCGCTCGGGCCGAAGAACGTCGCGATGACGGTCGCCGAGGCCGATGGTCTGCTGCCGTACCTGTGGAGCCCGCGGCACTGGAAGAACGCCTGGGGTGAGGCGCTCGCCGCCGCCCCCGCGGGCTTCCAGATCGCGCCGACGGTGCTCGCCTGCGTCGGTGACGACGTCGAGGCCTGCCGCGACGAGGTCCGCCCGCGGATCGCGTTGCACATCGGCGGCATGGGGTCGAAGACGAAGAACTTCTATGCCAATCTCGTCGCCCGTTACGGCTATGTGGAGGAGGCGAACCGGATCCAGGACCTGTTCCTTGGCGGTGACCGGGCCGGGGCGTGCGCGGCCGTCCCCGACGACCTGGTCGACGACCTGGCCCTGGTGGGTCCGCCGGCGCGGATCGCCGACCAGCTCGCCGCCTGGCGGGAGGGCCCGCTGAGCACCGTGATCGTCGAGCCGACCGACCACACCATGCTGGAGGCCATCGCCGGCATCTGGTGAGACCGCCAGTGGTCGGGCGGACGGTCGAGACCGCCGGTATCTGGTGGCGCCGCCGGCTGGTGGTGAGGCAACGTGACGGTGGGACCGGATCCGAAGTCGACGTGGAAAGTGGGAGTACGGCCTTGGCACAGGGTGCGCAAACAGGGACGACAGCCGCACAGCTGCTGCGGGCGCGGGCCGCGGACGACGGCCCCGGCCTGATCATCGGCGATGACCGGTGGAGCTACCGCGAGCTGGTCGCGCAGGCCGCCCGCCGGGCGAACCACTTCGCGTCGGTGCGCGATCCGCAGCGCCCCCCGCACATCGGTGTCCTGCTGGAGAACGTGGCCGACTACGTGTTCTGGCTGGCCGCGGCCGCGCTGTCGGGGGCGACCGTGGTCGGCGTCAACGCGACCTACCGGGGCGAGCAGCTCGGCCAGCTCGTCCGGCACACCGACTGCCAGCTGCTGGTGACCTCCGCCGGTTACGCGCCGCTGCTCGAGGGGGTGGACACGGCGGTGCCGGCCGAGCGCGTCCTCGTCGTCGACACCCCGGAGTACGCCGCGCTGCTCGAGGCGGCTCCGGCCACGCTGCCGGCCGTCGAGGTCGGTCCCGAGGACCTGTTCCTGCTGATCTTCACGTCCGGTTCGACCGGCCTGCCCAAGGCGGTGCGCTGCACCAACGGCCGCTTCGCCCGCACCGGCGGGCACGTCGCGAAGGTCACCGAGCTGCGGCGCGGTCGGGACCTGGTGTACTCGCCGTTGCCGTTCTTCCATTCCAGCTCGCTGTTCACCGGCTGGTCCTCGGCGCTGAACGCCGCCGTCCCGATCGCGACACGGCCGAGGTTCTCCGCCTCGAACACCCTGCCGGACCTGCGCCGCACCGGCGCGACGGTGATGACCTACACCGGCAAGGTGCTCAACTACATCCTCGCCACCCCCGAACAGCCCGACGACGCGGACAGCCCGCTGCGGGTCGCGGTCGGCAACGAGGCGTCGCTGCGCGACATCCGCGAGTTCGCCCGCCGCTTCGACGCCACCGTGCGCGACAGTTACGGCTCCACCGAGGGCATCATCATCATCCGCCGCGACCCGTCGATGCCCGACGGCGCGCTCGGCCGGCCCGACCCGACCGTCCGCGTGCTCGACGCGACCACCGGGCAGGAGTGCCCGCCGGTCACCTATGGTCCGGACGGGCGGCCCAGCAACCTGGACGTGGCCGTCGGCGAGATCGTCGAGACCGCGCCGACGGAGGGCTTCGAGGGCTACTACAACAACTCCGAGGCCACCTCGGCCCGGTTCCGGGCCGGCGCCTACTGGTCGGGGGATCTCGCCTACCGCGACGACGACGGCTGGCTGTACTTCGCCGGCCGGTCCAACGAGTGGCTGCGGGTCGACGGGGAGAACTTCGCCGCCGCCCCGGTGGAGGCGATCATCGGACGGTTCGCGGACGTGCGTTCGGTCGCCGTCTACGCCGTGCCCGACGATCCGGTGGGCGACCGGGTGATGGTCGCCCTCGAACTGCGCGCCGACGCCCACTTCGACGCCGCCGCGTTCGACGCGTTCCTCGCCGAGCAGCCCGACCTGGGGCCCAAGTGGCTGCCGTCGTTCGTCCGGGTCACGGCGGAGCTCCCCAAACTCGCCAGCATGAAGATCGACAAGATGCGGCTGCGGCGGGAGGCCTGGCAGGTCGACGGGGTCGTGTGGCGCCCGGAGCGGGGCGCCGCCCTGCGCCCGCTCGAACCCGCCGAACGGGCCCGCCTCGATGCCCTGCTCAGCTGACCGCCTGCCAGGTTCGGGCCCCGGCCCCGGCCTTCGTGGGCGTCCGCGGGCTTCTGCTGGCTTCCGGCAGGTGGTTGCCCGCACACTGAAACCCGAGCTCGATATGAAGGTCATCGACCGGATTCCGCAGCGGTGGCGGCCGATCATGGAGTCGGTGCCGGCGAACCAGGAGACCTGGGCCGCGGTCCGGCCCTGACGACGGCGCCACCCCGACGACGGCGCCACCCCGACGACGGAGGAGATCAGATGAGTCCCGCGGCGCTGCCCGGTCCGGTCGGACTGTGGGGCGGGTTCCTGGACCGGCTGCCGGCGGCGCAGGCCGTCGAGGCGGTGCGGGAGGTCGAGGCCGCCGGGGTGGCGAGCCTGTGGCTGCCCGAGCACAGCGGCGTCGACCCGTTCGTCCGCGCCGCGCTGTACCTGTCGGCGACCACGCACCTCACGGTCGCCCTGGGCGTCGCCACGATCTACGCCCGGGATCCCGAGGCGATGGTGGCCGTGTCGAGCACCCTCGAGGAGGCGTTCCCCGGCCGGTTCATCCTCGGCCTCGGGGTGAGCCACCGCAGCATGGTCGAGGCCCGCGGCCACACGTTCGGCCCCCCGCTGGCCACCATGCGGGCGTATCTCGCCGCGATGGACGCCGCGGCCGGGCAGCGGCGCCGCCCACCGACGGTGCTCGGCGCCCTCGGGCCGAAGATGATGACGCTCGCCGGTACGGCTGCCGACGGCGCGCACACCTACTTCGCCCCGGTCCCGCACACCGCCGCGATCCGCGCGGCACTGGGACCGGGCCGTTTTCTCGCCCCCGCCCAGATGGTGGCGCTGACCGACGCGGACGGCGCGGTCGACCAGGACGCGGTCCGCCAGTATCTGCGCTTCTGCCTGAGCCTGCCCAACTACACCGCCAACCTGGCGCGTTACGGCTTTACCGACGAGGACTTCGCCGCGGTCAGCGACCCGCTCGTGGACGCCCTCGTCGTCGCGGACGACCCGGACCTGCTCGGCGAGCGGGTCAGCGCGCACCTCAAGGCCGGCGCCGACCAGGTCGTCCTGCAGTTCGTCCCGCCGCCGCACGCCGACGTCATCCGCGGCCGCCTGGTCGCTCGCGAGCTGGCCACCGTCACCCCCAGCTGACCGGCGCCGCCGCCGGGATCATGTCAATCCGATAGCTGTGCTCCATATCCGTGGCGATACGGTTACCTGCTCGGCGGCAAGGAGAACGTCCCCGCCGACCGGGAGGCCGCCGAGCGGTCGCTGGCCGGGTTCCCGCACATCCGGACCAGCGCCCGGCAGAACCAGGCGTTCAGGACCCGCGCCGTGCGTCACCTGGCGACCGATGTCGAGATCCGGCAGTTTCTCGACATCGGCACCGGCATCCCCACCTCACCGAATCTGCGCGAGGTCGCCCAGGGCATCGCCATCGAGGCCCGGGTGGTCCACACCGACAACGACCCGACCGCCCTCGTACCGCTCTCAGGATTCTGACCTGCGTCTTTTTGGTGATCGGGCCGTATCCGGGTCCGTACCCGGGTGATGCGCTCAGTGCAGCAGGCCGAGGTAGCGCGAGAGGGTGTGCTCGACCTGGGCCATGTCGTCGCGGGAGAGGTAGTCCACGAGTTCACCCGTGACATAGGAGCTGTCGATGGTGCGGATCTGGTCGATCAGGATCCTGGTCGACCGTCCCGTAATGATCACCTCCGGCCTGAAGGTGGACGCCTGTGCGCTGGACGACGTGGGCACGATCGTGACCGTGGACCATGCGTTCTGCTCCATGCTCAGGACGAGGCCGAGTCGACGTCCCCGCTGTTCATGCCCGCGCTTGGCGTCGCCGAGGTCCACCGGGTACACGGCGCCGCGGATCACGGGTGGTCCTGGGACCTGGCTGGTACCGCGAGGTTCGTGCCTGTGATCACAATGTTGCCGTCGGTGTCGTACTCCCACGCCTCGGGCTCGGCGGACAGGTCCTCATTCCGCAGCCGGTGCATGTCCTCGCGGGCACGCACCTCCCACGCCTCCCGGTCCAGCAGCCGCAGGGCGCGCCGGATGACGTCGCTGGTCTTCTCGTCCTGGCGGCGGTTGGCCTCAACGATCCGGAGGTCCTCTTCGGTGGGGCGGAATCCAACACTCATGACTTCACCGTACAACAAACGTACAACATTCGAGGGGGACGGTGGACGCGTAGGGCAGGGGCATGGGTATCCCGGGGGTGGTACCCATCGCGCTCACCCATGCTCGCGCCCTGTTCGCCAGTACACCGGCCTGTGCCACCGCCCAGGGCTGCGGCGAGGTGTCTTATCAATTTTGATCGATTACGTGGCGTGATGGCGCCGGTGACTGTCTGGTGGGCCTGGGAGTTGGGTTGTGTGGTGTCGGTGATGCGCCACCCGTCGCCGGCCAGGTGGGTTGGAGCGACCTGCCGTCCGGTCGCCGGGGGATACGTGCCGTGATCGGATCAAGGCGTATCTGATCGGTTTGGGAGGCAACCAGAGATGCGATGGGGGGACCTGGTACCGGCGTTGTGAAGACAGTGGCCTTCTGTTCGGACAATGAAAGCGCCAACCAACATTGTCTATACAAACAGAAGGCCGCCGCGTGCCATCATGCCAGTCTGGGCCCTGTATGTCCACGGCCCCGTTCGACGTCGAGCACTGCGACATCGCAGGTCTCCTGACGATGCTGGAGCAGATTCCCGATCCACGCGACCAGCGGGGAAAGATCTACGGCTTGTCCTTCGTTCTTGCCGTGATACTCGTCGCGACGCTGACGGGCGCGACATGTCTGCGTCGAGGTGGTTCTCGATGGCGACGGCGTCCATGGGAAGGGCACCGAGATACAGCTACCAGCTGCGGTCGGCGAACAGGTCGCCCGCTTGGTTGACCGGCTCCGAAGCAGCCCGTTCGACAGTCCCGGAGCGAACGAGCTGGCCGCCGCAGGCCTGTCCGAGACCTATCTTGCCGTCGCGGTACGCCAGGGACTGCTGGTTCGGGCGGCCGATCACGTCTACCTCCTGCCAGATTCCCTGGACGAGGCTGTACGCAGGCTCTCGATGCTGGCTCAGCCGTTCACGACAGGAGAGGCGCGAGATGTGCTGGGCACGACCCGGCGGGTGGCGGTACCCCTGCTGGAACTGCTGGACCAGTCGGGACGCACTTACCGCGTCGATGCTCTGTCCCGCAGGATACATCCCAGAGATCATCCGCCTGGGCGAGATGGCGGAGGCGGACGGGAATCGAACCCGCCAGGCCGAGCTACTCGGCCTCGTCGGTTTTGAAGACCGCGACACCCACCAGGACGCGGACGCCTCCGTCAATCACGTTATCCGTTGCGACACGCAACAACCGCTCCGCGCGCACGCGTTGTGCGGAGTCAAGGGCGAGAACGTCATCGCATCTGTAGCTGGGGCTCTCCCGTCGGCGAGAATTCCCTCGACAACGGCGCCGCACCGCGCCGCGGGAGTGGTCTAGCGGGGCAGGCCGAGACCGCGTTCGGCGATGGTGTTGCGCTGGATCTCGTCGGTGCCGCCACCGAGGCGCAGGCCGGGGGCGAACAGCAGCCGTTCGATCCAGGGGGCGGACTCGGGGTCGTCGGCCACGGTGCCGGCCAGACCCAGGACGGTCATCGCCGCCTCGGAACTGAGCCGGGCGTGCTCGGAGTAGAGCAGCTTCGTGACCGAGCCCGCCGCCGCGACGCGATGACCGGCGGCGATCCGGAAACGGGTGAAGTCCAGGGTGCGCTCCCGGATGACGGCGGCGGCGACGATCTCGCGGACGCCTTCGTCGTCCTGCAGGCCGAGCCGGCGCACCAGACCGATGAGCTGGGTGGACGACCGGGCGCCGGTGCCGCCGCCGATCGCGGCGCGCTCACTGGCGAGCATGGTGCGCAGCACCAGCCAGCCGTCGCCGAGGGCACCGATCAGGCCGATCTCGGGGATGAACGCGCCGTCGATGAAGACCTCGTTGAAGTGGTATCCACCGGACATCTGCCGCAGGGGGCGGATGTCGATGCCGGGCTGCGTCATCCGCAGCGCGAAGCAGGACAGCCCCTTGCGGCCCTCCTCACGGGTGCCGGTGCGCGCGATGAGCAGCGCGTACTCGGCACCGCCGGCGTGCGAGGTCCACACCTTCTGACCGCTGACCGACCAACCGCCCTCGACCGGGGTGGCCCTGGTCTGGACGTTCGCGAGGTCGGAACCGGCGCCGGGTTCGGACAGCAGCTGGCACCAGGTCTGCTCACCGCGCACGATCGGCGGCAGGTAGTGGGCGCGCTGCTCGGCGGTGCCGTGCCCGAACAGCACGGCCGGGGCCATCTCCAGGCCGACGGCGAACATCTTCGTCGACACGCCCCAGCGGGACTGTTCGGCCAGGACGACCTCGTCCGCCCACTCGGGCGCGCCCTGCCCGCCACACCCGGTCGGCCAGGAGGGCGAGGCGAGCCCGGCCTCGTACAGCTTGCGCTGCCAGTTCCGGGTGACCTCGACGGCGTGTTCCTCGCGCTCGTTGAACTCCTCGACGGTCTGGCCGGACACGACGTGGACGGCGGAGAAGTCCTCGGCCGAACCGCGCCGGGGCGCGTTGGTCTCGAACCAGGCCCGCACACGCGCGGTGAACGTGGCGCGGTCCTCGAAGTCCTCGGAGCCCGCTTCGGAGCCCGCGGCGGACGAGATCGACATCAGGTCTCTGCCTCCACCCGCCGTACTGGCGGTCAGATAATGGTCAGTCGGTCGACGCGGCCAGGACCAGGCGGGCGAGGCGCTGGCGGTGCTGCGCGGGCGTGCCGAACAGCAGCCGCGAGCTGTGTGCCCGCTTGAAGTACAGGTGCGCCGGATGCTCCCAGGTGAAGCCGATCCCACCGTGCACCTGGATGTTCTCCCGGGCGGTGGTGACGAACGCGTCGCCGCAGCAGCCACCGACGAGACTCGCCGCCTCGGGCAGCTCGTCCGGACTCTCGGCGGCGACCCACAGCGCGTGGTAGGTGGCCGAGCGGGCGGACTCGACGGTGAGGTGCAGGTCCGCCAGCTTGTGCTTGATGGACTGGAACGAGCCGATGGGCCGGCCGAACTGCACGCGGATCTTCGCGTACTCGACCGCCTGCTCGAGCACGCGGGCCGCCCCGCCGACCTGCTCGGCGCCGAGGGCGACGGTCGCCAGATCGAACACCCCGGCCAGCGCCGCGCAGGCCTCACCCTCGTCGCCGACCAGCCGCGCCGCCGCCGCGTCAAGGACGATGGTGGCCTGCCGGCGGGTCTGGTCGACGGTCTGCTGCGGGGTGCGCGCCACCCCGGGTGCGGCCCCGTCCACGGCGAACACCGACAGCCCCGCCCCGGTGCGGGCGACGACGAGCAGCAGGTCGGCGGTGTGACCGTCCAGGACGTACGAGGTGGTACCGGTCAGCGTCCAGCCGCGCGCGTCGCGGGTGGCGTCGACCCGCACGGCGTCCGTGTCGACGAGGCGTGCCGACGGCGGGGCGAAAGCGAGCGTGGCGGTGGTCGTGCCGGCCGCGATGGCGGGCAGGTAGTCGGCGTTCGCCGACTTGTCGCCGAGCGCGAGCAGGGTCGAGGCGGCCAGGACCACGCTGGACAGCAACGGGGCGCCGAACAGCGTGCGCCCGGCCTCCTCCAGCACGATGCCGAGCTCGACGAACCCGTAGCCCGCGCCGCCGTACTCCTCCGGGATCGCCAGGCCGGCGAGGCCGAGCTCGCCGGCGAACCGCAGCCAGACGTCGGGGTCGTAACCCAGGGAGGTTTCGGCCAGCCGCCGGACCTCGGTCTCCGGTGAGGTCTCGTCGAGGAAGTCGTGCACCATACGGCGCAGCTCGTTCTGCTCATCGGTGAAAGCGAAGTTCACGAGACCTTCCTCATCCGGAGATACCGAGGATGCGGGCGGCGTTCCCGCGCAGGAACTTCGGCCAGACGCTTTCCTTGAGCGGCAGATCCGCGAGTTCGCGGATGATGCGGTCGAGGGAAAGGCCCATGGGGAAGTAGCCGGCGTAGAGAATCTTGTCGGCGCCGCGGGAGTTGGCGTAGTCCAGAATCGCCTTCGGGTAGTACTTCGGGGCGAAGGCGCTGGTCGAATAATGGAGGTTCGGCCATTTGATCATCAACTTGACCGCGAGTTCGGTCCAGGGTTCCGCGCCGTGGCGCATCACGAAGACGAGCTCGGGGAAGTCGTACATCACCTGGTCGACGAGCTCGACGTGCTGCACCCTCGACGGTACCCGGGGGCCGGCGATTCCCACGGTGACGAACACCGGGATGCCGAGCTCCACACACTTGGCGTAGATCGGGTACATCAGCGGCGCGTCGATGGCGACCTGCGGAACCCACTGGTGCGGGGCGATGTTCACCCCGCGGACGCCGAACTGCTCGTGCGCCCGGACCAGGGCTCGGATGCCTTCCATTCCCCGGTTCGGGTCGCAGGTGATCGAACCGACGAACCGGTCGGGATGCTTGGCCAGTGCCCGTTCGGCGACCTCGGGGTTCGCGGTCAGGCTGATCAGCCCGATCTCGACGCCGTGCCGGTCCATCTCGTCGAGCAGAAACGCGATGGGGTCGACATCCTGGCTGTGCGCATCCGGAACGTCATGAAACATGTAGGACGCCGGCATCACGAACTCTTCGCGGGACTCCCGGTCGCGGGTCGCCGCCCGGATCGACCGGTACAACGAGTCCGGATCCTGCGGAATCCCCACCAGGGTGTCGATGATGCCGAGATCCGCAGGCCAGGGCCGCCCGCCCGCGGCGGGGGGTGAGAACGTGGAAGCCACCTAGCTGCCCTTCGTACGTCGCTGCTGGTCCGGCCGTGCGGCCACAGTAGCCTGGATTTAACCTTGATGTCGACATCAACATTGACATGCGCTAACCTGACGCCCGTCCTCGCACCCTGCGGACTGCTCGCCGCACCGGCCGCACGTGGTTCCGGTGGCACGTGGTTCCGGTGGCACAGAGTGTCGCCCGCGGGCCGGGCCAGCTGTGTTCGGCGAGGGGGAGCGGAACCGGCATCGTCGGCCACTGCCCTGCGCGACCGGTTGATGCCTGCGTGCCACGCCGCGGAAACGACGCCTGGAGGCAGCATGTATCCCGGGAGTATCGCCGAGCTCACGCCCGACAAGCCAGCGATCGTGATGGCCCGTTCCCGAACGGTCGTCACGTACCAGGACCTGGAGCTGCGCTCCCGGCAACTGGCCCGGCTGCTGCAGGAGCGCGGTCTGCGCCGAGGCGACGCCCTCGCCCTGCTCGCGGAGAACCATCCCCGGTTCCTCGAGGTGCTGTGGGCCGCGATGCGCTCCGGCCTGTACCTGACGGCGATCAATCGCTATGGCACCGCGCCGGAGGTCGCCCACATCCTGACGGATTCGGACGCCCGCGCACTCGTCACGACGTCGTCGCTGGTCGAGGTCGCGGCCGAGGCGGTCGCGGACTCGCCCGGCTGCGCGACCCGCCTGGTCCTCGCGGGGCCGACCGACCCGGCGCATCCCGACACCCCTGGCAACGGGTGGCCCGCGGGGTTCGAGTCGTACGAACCGGCGATCGCGGCCTGTCCGGCGCAGCCGTTGGCCCACCAGCCGCGCGGGGACATCCTGCTCTACTCGTCGGGGACGACCGGGCGGCCGAAGGGGATCAAAAGGCCGCTGGCCGACGCCGAGATCGACGCGCCCGGTGACTCGCCGGGCGCCACCCTGTGCCGCACCGTCGGCGCCATGGACGAGAACTCCGTCTACCTGTGCCCGGCCCCGCTCTACCACGCGGCCCCGCTCGGCTGGGTCCGTGGTGCACACGAGATCGGTGCCACCGTCGTCGTCATGGAGAAGTTCGACGCCCGGGAGGTGCTCGAGCTGATCGAGCGCGAGCGGGTCACCCACCTGCAGGCCGTGCCGACCATGCTCGTCCGGCTGCTGAAGCTGCCGGCGGAGGTCCGCGGCGCCTACGACCTGTCGTCCCTGCGGCGGATCATCCACGCGGGCGCCCCATGCCCGGTCGCGGTGAAACGGGACATCATCGACTGGTTCGGGCCGATCGTCACCGAGTACTACTCGGGTACCGAGGGCATCGGCATGACCCGCATCGACTCGGACGAGTGGCTGGCCCACCCCGGCTCGGTCGGTCGGGCCGTTGTCGGCACGATCCGGGTCTGCGGCCCGGACGGCGCGTTGCTGCCCGCGGGACGCACCGGCTCGATCTACTTCGAGCGCGACACCTCCGTGTTCGAGTACCACAACGATCCGGATCAGACCCGCGACGCCCGCCATCCCGACCACGACACCTGGCTGTCCCTCGGTGACCTGGGCTACCTGGACGAGGACGGCTACCTGTACCTGACCGACCGCGCCGCGTTCACGATCATCTCGGGCGGGGTGAACATCTACCCGGCCGAGATCGAGGGCGCCCTGATCACCCATCCGGACGTGGCGGACGTGGCGGTGTTCGGCCTGCCCGACCCGGAGATGGGCGAGTTCGTGCAGGCCGTCGTCCAGGTGGCGGACCAGGCCCGGCCGTCCGCGGAGCTGGCCGAACAGCTGCGGGCGCATGTGCGGCGCCAGTTGTCCGGACCGAAGGTGCCGCGGGCGGTCGACTTCCGTGACCAGCTGCCCCGGCTGCCCACCGGCAAGCTCTACAAGGTCCCGCTCCGACAGGAGTACCTCGACCGCCTGGCGGTGCCCGCGGCGCCGCAGGGCACAGCAGGAGGCACCCAGTGACCACATCCGCGGGGCACCAGCTCAACGAGCTGGGCTTCTACACCCTGGCCGGGCACAGCGAGAGCCCGCGCGACCTGGTCGACGAGGTACGCGTGGCCGAACGGATCGGCCTCGGCGCCGCGTTCGTCTCCGAGCGGTTCAACACCAAGGAGGCGGCCACCCTCTCCGGCGCGGCGGGTGCGGTGAGTGAGTCCATCGGCATCGCGACCGCGGCGACGAACCACAACACCCGCCACCCGATCGTGACCGCCACGGTGGCCACCACCATGCACCGGCTCACCGGTGGGCGGTTCGCGCTCGGCCTCGGCCGGGGCTTCGACGCGATGTTCCGCGGGCTCGGCCTCGACCCGATCACCTCCGCCCAGCTGGAGGACATCGCCGGGCTGCTCCGCCGGCTCTGGCATGGCGAGACGGTGCTGCGCCACGACGGTCCCGCCGGCCGCTACCCGTACCTGGCCCAGGACCGCGACTTCGACGAGAACATCCCGCTGCTGTTCGTCGCGCTCGGGGAGAAGTCACTCGAGCTCGCCGGGCGCTGCATGGACGCCGTGGTGCTGCACACCTACTACTCGGAGGAGGCGGTCAGCCGGGCGCTGGCCGCGATCGCCCGGGGCGCACAGGCGGCCGGGCGCGACCCGGCGAGTGTGCGGGTGTGGTCGGTGCTGGCCACCGTCTCCGACGAGATCCCCGAGGCTCTGCGGCTGCGCAAGACCGTCGGGCGGCTCGCCTCCTACCTGCGTGGCTACGGCGACCTGATGGTCCGGGTCAACGACTGGGACCCGGCGGTGCTCACCCGTTTCCGCGAGGATCCGCTGGTCAAGGGGTTCCAGGGGGCGATCGACGGCAAGGCCACCACCGCCCAGCTCGAGCACATCGCCACCCTCATCCCGGCGCAGTGGCTCGCGACCAGTGCCACCGGCTCGCCGAGCCAGTGCGCGCAGGCCGTCGTCGACCAGTTCGACCTGGGTGTGACCGGCGTGATCCTGCACGGCGCCACCCCCACCGAACTCGTTCCCGTGGTGGACGCCTATCGCCAGATCCGTCCGAGCACCGTGCGTGACCTGCCGGCGAACCCGGGCTGGGTGGCCTGATCCTCCAGCCCCTCCAGCTGGCCGGCGGGCTGGACGGCGGTCCGGTCCGCTGCCGGGCCTCGCGGCGGAGTCAGGCGCGGGGGAGACCGAGAAGCTGGCGGCCGATCAGGCCCCGGATGATCTCCGAGGCGCCGCCGGAGATGGTCAGGGCCCGGCCCCACAGGAAGTTGTGGTGCCAACGGGCGACGACCTCGGCGGCGATGTCGTCGACGACGACGGCCGAGTCGATGATCTCCATCGCAAGTTCGGTCAGCGCGACGTTCAGCTCGGTGTAGGCCAGCTTGCCGACCGGGCCGTCACTGGGATGCTCCTCGTCGACGAGGATGCGGTCGACGGCGTCGCGGACGATCAGGCGGACCTCCTCGACGCGGACCAGCGCCCCGGCGAGCTTCGCCTGGATGTCCTCGTGGGTGATCGCCGCGGTGCCGTCGGCGAACCGGGCGGCGCGGGCGAGCGCGACCAGGTCGGTGAACATGCGCTCGAGCTGTACCGAGTTGGCGCCGACGAACGCCCGCTCGGACGCCAGCCCCGAGGTGACGACCTGCCAGCCCCCACCCACCTCGCCGAGAACGTGTTCGGGGCCGACCCGCACCTCGTCGAGGAACACCTCGCAGAACTCGGCATGCCCGGTCATCTCCCGGATGGGGCGGATGTCCAGACCGGCCAGGGTCATCGGGATGACGAACGCGGTGATGCCGGCGTGCCGGGCGACGTCGGGGTCGGTGCGGGCCAGCAGGGTGCCCATGTCGGCCCACTGCGCGTCGGTGCTCCAGATCTTCTGCCCCGAGACGAGCCAGCCGTCGCCGTCGGGCGCGGGCCGGGCCCGGGTGCGCAGGGCGGCGAGGTCGCTACCGGCCTCCGGTTCGCTGAACAGCTGGCACCAGACGTGCTCGGCACTGCGGATCTTCGGCAGCAGCTCGCGCCGCTGTGCCTCGCTGCCGAACTCGAGCAGCGAGTGGGCGGCGAGCATCACCTGGTCGATGGGGCGGTAGGCGTCCCCGCGGATCAGCTCCTCCATCAGCACCAGGTCGTGGACGGGCAGGTGCCCGGCCCGCCCGCCCCATCGCACCGGCCAGCCGGCGCCGAGATGGCCGGCCGCGTACAGCGCGGCGAGCCAGGCCCGGATCCGCCTCTCGTGGTCGGCATCACGGGGGACGCGCACACCCTCGGCCGGCATGCGTACACCGTGCTCGGCGATGAACGCGCGGACCTCGCGGCGATAGGCGTCGATCTCGTCGCGGGCCTCGGCCTGTCGGCCGGTGTCGACGTCAGCGGGCATCGGCCCATCCCGCACTGTGGACGAGCGAGCGCAGCGCCGCTCGTGGGTTCGCGGCCAGCCGGGCGTCCTGGTGAACCCGTCGCTCGTGCAGGTGCAGCCCGTACTCCCAGGTGAAGCCGATGCCCCCGGTGAGCTGCACGAGGTCGTGCAGCAGGTGCGGCGCGCCGGAGCTGACCGACGCCCCGGCCAGCGCCACCCACCGGCTGCGCTCACCGGCTCCCGAGGTCCCGCTGGTTCCCGGAGTCCCGCCGGTGGCGTCCGTGTCGTGCGATGCGTCCGTCCCGAGCCGTCGGACCGCCTCGGTGACGACCAGGTTCATGCCGCGGGCACGCACCGCGTGGTCGGCCAGGCGGTGCTGGACGGCCTGGGTGGCGCCGATCGGCCGGCCGAACGTGTGCCGCGTCGCGGCGTAGGCGACGGTGCGTTCGAGCATGCGCCGTACGCTGCCCAGGGCATCGGCGGCGAGCAGCAGTTCATACAGGTCGACGGCCTGGCCCAGGTCGGTGAGCCGGCGCCCGGTTGCCAGCGTGTCGGCCCGTACGGCGACGTCGGCGCATCCTCGGGAGACGTCGAAGCCGTCGGGGCCCGTGGTGAGCTGCCAGGTGTCCGGCTCGGTGAGCAGGACGGCGCACTGGCGCGTCGGGTCGAGCAGCAGGAGAGCGTCGGCCTGCGGGGCACCGTCGACCCGACGGGCGAGCCGGACGTCTTCGCCGCCGACCGCACCGCGTGCGCCGTTGTCCGTGCTGTGCTGACCGGTGGGGCTGGACTGGTCGGCAGGAGCGAGGCGGCCGAAGGCGCAGATGCGCTCGCCGACAAGGATGCCCTCGAGCAGTTCGTCCACCACCGGGTCGCCGTTGCTGCGGGCAAGTACATGGGCGCTGGCTGTCAGGCCGGCCAGCGGGCCGCCATGCAGGGCGGCGCCGCACTCGGTGGCGCAGGCCGCGGCGGCGTCGACCCGTAGTCCCACTCCGCCGCGATCCTCGGGAACACACAGGCCAGGTAGGCCGATGTCGGCCAGCTCCGGCCATCCGTCGCGCCACGACGGATCGACCACCGGGGCGCCCGCTAGTCTGGCCGCCTCTCCGAGTACCGCTCGCACCGAATGGGTAAGTTGCTGTATCTCAGTAGTAGAAGTGTTGGACAGGTCGGCGTCAGCTCCTGTGGCGGGCGGTCGGGATGACTGCGTATTTCTCGACATCGATTGACACCGATGTCGGGATCAATACTCTGGCGCCGCCGAGTTCGGCGTCAAGCCGTGTGGGCAGTGATCGGGAATGAGGCGGATCGTGACGGACCAGGTGACGGAGACGGACCAGGCGTCGAAGCCTTGGATCTTCGACTTCGACAACCACTACTACGAGTCGGAGGACGCGTTCACCAGGCACGCCGACCGCTCGCTGCGCTACCGCGGCGTGCGGTGGGCCGAGGTGGACGGCCGGCGGCGCCTCCTCGTGGGCGGAACGGTCAACTCCTACATCGCGAACCCGGTGTTCGATCCGGTCGCCAAGCCCGGTGCCCTGTTCGACTGGTACCGGGGCAACCCGCGCCAGCAGTTGATCAAAGATGCCTTTGGTGAGCTCGAGCCGGTGCGGCCCGAGTACCGCGACCGCAAGGCGCGTCTCGCGGTGATGGACGAGCAGGGCCTCGCCGCGACCCTGCTGTTCCCCACCCTCGGGGTCGGCGTCGAGGACGCCATCCGTGCCGACCCGGAGGCCAGCAACTCGGTGTTCCGGGCGTTCAACCTGTGGCTCGACGAGGACTGGGGCTTCCGGTACGAGAACCGGCTGTTCGCGGTCCCCTACATCCCCATGCTCGACCCGGAGTTCGCCGCGAAGGAACTGCGCCGGGTGCTGGACGCCGGCGCGGTGGCCGTCAACATGCGTAACGCCCCGGTGCCGACGCCGGGCGGCCACCGCTCGCCGTTCGACCCGGTGTACGACGCGTTCTGGGGTCTCGCGGCCGAGGCGGGCATCCCGGTGGCCACCCATGCCGGGCTCGACGGTTACGACGTCCTGGTGAAGATGTGGGAGCCCGGCGGCGAGGAGACGTCACTGTTCCGTTCGCCGCTGCGCGGCATCGTGACCAAGAGCCGCGCGGTCAGTGACTTCTACGCCGCCGCGGTCTGCCACCGGGTCTTCGAGCGGTTCCCGACGCTGCGTTTCGCCAGTGTCGAGAACGGCGCGTCCTGGGCCCCGGAGCTGCTGCACCGTCTCGACGACGCGGCCAACCGCAACCCGGGCTACTTCAAGGAGAAGCCGAGCGACACCTTCGGCAAGCACGTGTGGATCACGCCGTTCTGGGAGGACGACATCGACCACCTCGTCTCCCACGGGGTGCGCGTCGACCGGCTGCTGCTCGGCTCCGACTGGCCGCACGCCGAGGGCACCCGGGAGCCCGCCGACTTCCTCACCGAGTCGCTGTCCGGCCTGTCCGAGAGCGACACCCTGCGGGTGGCCCGCACCAACGCCCTCGAGGTCCTGAACATCTCGATCGACTGATCCTGCCTGGCTGTCGCCGGTTCCTCGGCGGCCAGCACCGAACGTCAGAACACGAACGTCAGAACGGGGCCGGCGATCGCCGGCCCCGTTCGTCTCGTTCTCTCCACCGCCGCGACCGCTCAGGAGGACGGTTCGGCCAGTGCCTTCTGCTCGAGGTACTCCTCGAAGCCGGCGACACCCATCTCACGGCCGATACCGGACTGCTTGTAACCGCCGAAGGGAACGTCGGCGCCGTACCACATGCCGCCGTTGACCGACATCGTGCCGGTGCGGATCCGCCGGGCGATCCGCAGCGCCCGCTCGCGGTCGGCGCCCGAGACCCCGCCGGACAGGCCGAAGATCGAGTCGTTGGCGATCCGGATCGCGTCGTCGTCGGTGTCGTAGGGGATCGCGACGAGCACCGGCCCGAAGATCTCCTCCTGGGCGATGTTCATCGAGTTCTCGACGTCGGCGAGCAGCGTCGGCTGGAAGTAGAAACCCCGGTCGAACTGGGTGGCGATGCCGCCACCGGTGACGACCCGGGCGCCTTCCTCGACGCCCCGGCGGACCAGGCCGTCGATGCGGGTCAGCTGCGCCCGGTTGACGATCGGACCGGTCATGTTCGACGGGTCCTCCGGGTCGCCGTAGGAGATGGCGCCGATCAGGGCCGCGGCGGCCTCGATGCCCTCCTCGTAGCGGGAGCGGGGCAGCAGCAGCCGGGTGGCGGTGGCGCAGCCCTGTCCGCCGTGGGTGCAGATCCCGAACACGGCCAGCGCCGACGCGGCGGCGATGTCCTCCACGTCGTCGAGGACGATCTGCGCCGACTTGCCGCCGAGCTCCAGGAAGACCCGCTTGATGGTGGCCGCGCCGGCCTCCATGATCCGCCGGCCGACCGCGGTCGAGCCGGTGAAGCTGACCATGTCGACGTCCCGGCTGGTGGTGAGCACCTCGCCGATGGTCTTGTCAGCGGCGGTGATGACGTTGAAGACGCCGGCCGGGATGTCGGTGTGCTCGGCGATGAGCCGGCCCAGGGCCAGGCCCGTCCACGGGGTGTCGGGGGCGGGCTTGAGCACAACGGTGGCTCCGGCGGCCAGCGCCGGAGCCACCTTGGCGATGTTGATCTGGTTCGGGTAGTTCCACGGGGTGATCGCGGCGACGACCCCGACCGGCTCGCGTTCCACCCAGCGGTTCGCCGGGCCCGCCAGCGTCTGGGCGACGCCGAGCTGCTCGGTCCAGGAGTACTTCTCGGCGAGGTCGGCATAGTAGGAGACGAACTCGACCGGGCCGTCGAGCTGGGGCCCGCCCAGCAGCATCCGCGGCGCGCCCACCTCGGCGACGGTGATGTCGGCGAGCTGGTCGCGGTGGTCGAGCAGCGCCTGGTGCAGCTGACGCAGACCGCGGACCCGCAGGTCCAGGTCGTGCGCCCAGTCGGACTCGTCGAACGCGCGGCGGGCGGCGGCGATCGCCCGCTCGGTGTCGGCGCGCGAGGCGTCGGCGGCCGAGCCGATGACCGACTCGTTGGCAGGGTTGATGTTCTCGTAGACCGCGCCGTTCTCGGCCTCGACGAGCTCGCCGTCGATCAGTAGTCGTTCCTCATGCCACGAGTCGGAGGTCAGCGGCATTGGATCTCCTTTGAAGTGATCACGCGGCGTGACGTGCGCACGCGTGGTTGGTGCATCGGCAGGGGGCCTGGCTCAGGCCACGACGCCCTTGATCTTCAGGTTGATGATCGTGTCCCAGTCGAGGCCCAGGGCCTGCAGCAGGTCGTCCCCGTGCTCGTTGAGCTCGGGAGCGCGCCCGGCCACCGGCGGCTCACTGTTGTACTGGATCGGCGCGCCGACCAGCTTGAACTCGGTGCCGTTCGCGGAGACGACGTCCTGGAGATAGCCGTTCTCCAGGGCCTGCGGGTCCTCGCCGATCTCGAGAGTGGTCTGCGCGACGGCCCACTGCCCGCTGAAAGTGGCGAGCTTCGTGCGCCACTCGGCGAGTGGGGCCGAGGCGAGCACAGCGGTGAGCTCGTCGGCCGCGGCGTTGGCGTTCGTGCTGAGCGCCGCATGGTCGATGAAGCGCGGGTCGGTGGCGAGCTCGGGGCGGCCGATGAGCTGGCAGAACTCCGCCCAGTACCGCGCCGCCTGCAGGCAGGAGAAGACCAGGGAACGGCCGTCGGCGGTCTGGTAGATCCCGACGAGCGGGTTGTTGGTGCGCCCGGTGGTCGACTGGTGCAGCGGGATCCTGTGCTGCTGGGAGATGGCGATGGCCTGGCCCTGCGCCCACATGCCGACGCCGAGCAGCGACACGTCCAGCACGGTCGCCTCGCCGGTGCGCTCCCGGTGGAACAGCGCGCCCATGATGCCGCCGGCGATGGTCAGGCCGCCGATCGAGTCACCGAAACCGGGGCCGGGGGGAAACGAGGTCCGCTCGCTGTCGCTGGTCGTCATGGCGCTGCCGATGCCGGACCGCGCCCAGAAGGAGAGGAAGTCGTACGAGCCGCGGTCGGCGTCCGGCCCGCGCTCGCCCTGGCCGGTGCCGCGGGCGTAGATGATCGCGGGGTTGTGGGCGCGGATGTCCTCGACGTCGATCTTCAGCTTCGCCCGCACGCTCGGCAGCTTGTTCGTCAGGAACACGTCGCTGGTCGCCACCAGCTTGTAGAGGATCTCCAGACCCTCGTCCGTCTTCAGGTCGAGCGCCAGGCTCTTCTTGTGCCGGTTGGAGTGCTCCAGCAGCACGTGCACCGGCCCGCCGACCATCGCGACGCCGGTCTGCGCGAGGCCCCGCATCGCGTCGCCGCGCTCGACGTGCTCGATCTTGATGACCTCCGCACCCCAGTCGGCCAGCAGCGCCGAGGCTGCCGGTACGAACGTGTGCTCGGCGACCTCGAGGATACGGACGCCCTTCATCACTGCCGTCATGCCGACCTCCGGCCGGTGGATGCGCTGCTGCCGGTGACACGCTGCGCAGGTGGATGGAAATCATGGATGGGGTGCGCGGTCCGGGATGGACCGTGAGGGCTGGATCCGGGTGGACCGGCGCCGGACCACGCGGCCCGCTCAGGTGGCGGCTCACCGGTGGAACTATCTATATTGATCTCGATATTCGTTGACCCTAGCGGCGGGGGATACGACCGGCAACGCGTTGCGAACCGGCCCCTTCGGATGATCGCCGCAAATGTGGACCGAGTCCAGACTACCGGTCTACTGTGACCGTACAGGCGCGCCGTCGCCCCTGCTGGAGGGATCCTCCGAGCTGCTGTTCTGCGCACGTCGCCAGGGTTCGGGATCGCCGTACCGGACGGGTTGACAGCGGGCGAACCGGGCCGGCGGCGCCGGAGCCCGGCGAGGCGGAGGCATTGATGAAGGTGGGACTGAGCGCCGACCAGGAGCTCCTGGTCGGCACGACCCGCAAGTACCTGCAGGACAGCGTGCCCAGCGACGTTCTGCGCGGGTTGCGCAACCGTCCCGAGGGCTACGAGGCGGAGTACTGGACGACCGGCGCGGAGCTGGGCTGGGCGGCGCTGCTGGTCGCCGAGGAGCATGGCGGCGGCAGCGTCAGTGGCGAGGGCCTGCGGGACCTTGCCCTGGTCGCCTACGAGTTCGGCCGCCAGGCGTCTCCCGGCCCGCTGCTGGGAACGAACATCGTCGCCGGGGCGCTGTCGCGGGCCGATGGCGCGGCGTTCGAGTCGGAGCTGGAACAGCTCGTCTCCGGCACGGCCGTCGGGGCTTGGGCGTATGCGGAACCGGTGCCGCACGGCGGCCTCGGTGAGGTGGCGGCGAGCGCCGTCGAGTCCGACGGGCAGTGGGTGCTCTCGGGCGACAAGGTCGCCGTGGAGCACGCGGCGCAGGCCACCTACCTGCTGGTCACCGCCCGCACCGGGGACGGCCTGACCCAGCTGCTGGTGCCGACCGACACCCCCGGCGTCACCATCACCGCGCAGCGCACGATCGACGTGTCGCGCCGGTACGCCCGGGTGTCGCTGCGCGACGTGCACCTGCCCGCCACCGCGCTGGTGGGCACCGCGGGTGCGGCGGCGGCGGACGTCGAGCACCAGCTGCAGACGGCACTGGTCATCCAGACCGCCGAGATGGTGGGCGCGCTGGACCGCGCCTTCGAGCTCACGCTGGGCTGGCTGACCGACCGGTACTCCTTCGGCCGGCCACTGGCGTCGTACCAGGCGCTCAAACACCGGGTCGCCGACCAGAAGCTGTGGCTGGAGACCTCCCACGCCCTCGCGGACGCGGCCGCTGTCGCGGTGCAGAGCGGCGACCCGCGGGCCGGTGAGCTGGCCAGCGTCGCCAAGTCCTACCTGGCCGAGTACGGCCCGGAGCTGGTCCAGGACTGCGTCCAGCTGCACGGCGGCATCGGCGTGACCTACGAGCACGACCTGCACCTGTACCTGCGGCGCGTGGTCATCGGCAGCGCCCTGCTGGGCACGGCGCGGGAACATCGCCTGCGGATCACCACCCTGTTGGAAGCCCGCAAGGGCGCGCGAAAGGTCGAGGCGTGAGCGAGATCGAATCGGTCGAGGACTTCCGGGCGCGGGCCCGCGCGTGGCTCGCGGAGAACATCCCGCGAATCGGCCCTGACCACCGTGGCCGGTCGTTCGTCCGCCCGGACGACGAGGAGCTCGCCGAGGTCGCCGAGGAACGGCGCATCCAGCGGCTGCTGTTCGACGGCGGGTTCGCCGGGATCTGTTTCCCGAAGGAGTACGGCGGCCAGGGCCTGACCCGCGAGCACGCCAAGGCCTTCGACGAGGAGCTCGCCGGCTACTCCTTCCCCGAGCGGCTGCAGGTCCCGAACATGACGCCGTGCGCGACGGTCATCCTCGAGTTCGGCACCGAGGAGCAGAAGCGCACCCACCTGCCGAAGATCCTGCGCGGCGAGGAACTGTGGATGCAGTTCCTGTCCGAGCCGGGTTCGGGTTCGGACGTCGCCGGCGCCAAGCTCAGCGCGACCCGCGACGGCGACGACTGGCTGCTCAACGGCTCCAAGATCTGGACGACCGGTGCCTGGTGGTCCGACTGGGGACTGTGCCTGGCCCGCACCAACTGGGACGTGCCCAAGCACCGCGGGCTCACGGTGTTCATGGTGCCGATCCACCAGGACGGCATCGAGATCTCCCGCATCGAGATGCTCGACGGCAGCAACGAGTTCTGCCAGGAGTACCTCACCGACGTCCGGGTACCCGACACCGACCGCATCGGCGGCATCGACGACGGCTGGACGGTGGGCACCCGCTGGCTGCTGCACGAGCGGTCGTTCAGCTCCTCGCCGTACGCACTGCACCCGACCGGTTCCAACTCGTACGGTTCCGCCCAGGGCGACCCGGCCGCCAACCTGCTCACCCTGCTGGAGAGCGCGGGGCGGGTCGACGACCCGGCGGCCCGCGAGGACATCGGTCGGGCCTACGCCCTGCAGATCGCGACGAGTGAGCTGGACCGCCGCCTGCACGCCCTGATCCTGTCGGGCAAGGGCTCCGACCAGCTCGCCGCGGTCGGCCGGCTCATGCACGGGGTGGCCGGAGCGCAGCTGGCGACGATCGCCTTCGAGATCGCCGGGCAGAGCGCGGTCGCCGGTGACGTCGACGACGAGGTGCTCGGTGATCTCGGCATGCGCTACCTGCTGCGCCAGTCCGGTTCGATCGGCGGGGGCACCACGGAGATCGCCCGCAACGTCATCAGCGAGCGGGTCCTTGGCATGCCCCGGGAACTGGCACTTGACCGAAACATCCCCTATCGGGAGGTGCGTACCGCGCCGTCCGGTGGTTCGTCCGGGGCGCGTCGGTAGAACCGTGTCACGCCGGTAGCCCAGGACCGGTAGAACAAGAAAAAGCCAGGCCGATCTCGGGCCGGTCGCCCTGCGCCGGGCGGGATCTCCGCCGCGGGCGCGCCGCGGCGACCGGCCCGAGCCGGCCTCGTGCCGGAGCCGGCTGGCGCCGGGCGTATCCGAAGCCGCGGGGCACCTCTGCCCGCGGGGGATCGTGAGGAGAAGACATGTCCGACGCCGTGGCCGACGAGCTCGCCATCCGGGACACCCTGGCCCGCTACTGCCATCTGCTCGACGACGGGAAGCTGGCCGACGTGGTCGCGCTGTTCACTCCCGACGCCGTGTTCGCCTTCGGCGCGGAGCACCGGGGCGCGGTCGAGATCACCGCGTTCTTCGAGCAGTCGCAGGGCACGGTGGAGCAGCGCGGTCGGCACGTCACCGTCAACACCGTCGTGGACATCGACGGCGACGGCGCCGTGGCGGTCTCGGACTTCCTGTACTTCGGCCTCGGCAGTCCCGCACCCGAGCCGCGTCTGATCGGCCGTTACACCGACACCCTGATCCGGGGCGAAGACCGCTGGCGGATCGCCCGCCGCGACGCCGTACTCGCCAGCAAGCCCTGAGGAGTTTCCCGTGGCCCTTACGTCCTCCGCCGCACCGGGCTCCACCTCGCCGCTGTCCGGTGCGGACAGCCGGCTGCCCAGCCCGGCCGACCAGGTGGCGATCAGCCAGTTGCTGGCCCGCTACTGCCTGGCCCTCGACCTGGACGACGCCGAGGAATGGGTAGCCCTGTTCACTCCGGACGCCGTCTACCACGTGTACGGGCGGACGTTCGACGGCCACGCGGGCCTGCGCCGGATGGCGACGGCCGCTCCCGGCGGCCTGCACCTCGGCGGCCCGCCGGTGATCGAGATACTCGGCGCGGACACCGCCCGCACCACCCGCAACCTGCTGTTCATCGACCGTACTGATGGTGTTCCCCGCAACGCGGTCTATACCGACGAACTTGTGCGTACCCCGGACGGCTGGCGTATCCGCTCGTGCCGGTGCCAGTTCATCACGGCGGACGGGCTGTCCGACCGACCCGCGCGCTGACGCGGATGGGGGTGGTTCCCAAGCGTTCACGGCTTGCCCAGGAGCGTTCCCGGGACACTCGGCGCGCGATTCTGCGGGCCGCGTTGGAGCTGTGGGCGCAGCGTGGTTACGAAAACGGCTTCGAGCGCATGACGACCGAGGAGATCGCGGCCCGGGCCGGCGTCTCCAAGGCGACTTTCTATCTGCATTTCGCCCGCAAGGAGGACATTCTTCTGCACACCGGCTGGATCACGGCCGGAGTGGTCTACGAGGACGCCCTCGCGGAGGTCGCCGCCGGGCGGGAACTGGACGTCGCGGTCGACCGGATGATGAACCGACTCGGCCGCCGGGTGCAACGAGTCCCGCGGGCGGCGTTGCGCCGGATTCTGGACGCCCAGATGAGCATGCCGCGGGCGTCCGCGATCGAAGGCGAGGCATTCGGGCTGGAGCAGGCTTTTCTCGCACTTCTGCAACCGGCCCTCGAAGCGGGTCAGCTACCCGAGCGGGTCAGCGTCACGGCGCTGGCGACCATGTTGAAGGCCATCACCATCGACGCGATCTGGCAGTGGTCGGCGGATGACTCGGACCAGCTCCCGGTCGTCCTTCGACAACGTGCCGCAGTGGTACTTGTCGGCGCCCGGCACACTCTCGACGCGGTGCGTTGACAGCTGACGGCGGCCACGGGTCAACCGAGGTCCGGGCGGTCACTCGTCGGCGCTGATACCCAGGGCGTTGCGCCACAGCAGGGTGAGCTGGTCGACAGCGGTATCCAGGTCGAATCCGACGGTGTTCTCCGAGTTGAACAGCAGTTCGGCGAAGTAGGCGACCATACCGCCGAGGGCCTGCGCGGCATAGGCGGCGTCGACCCGCTGGTCGGCCAGCGCGGCGGCCTGCAGGGATCGGGTCCGCCGCTCGATGGCCAGAGCGAACTCATCGTGGCGCTGCACCCGAATGCGCCGCACGTCCGCGTCGAAGGTGGACACCTGCTGGATCACACGCATGATTTTGGCGTTGGCGGCGTAGGTCTCGAGGTAGTGGCGGTTCGCCGCGCGGATGCGGGCGATCGCGTCGGTGCCCGCCGGCACCGGCTCCGGGGTGAGCAGATCGAGTTCCACCGAGTCGACGACCTCCCGGAAGACCTCCTCCTTGGAGTGGAAGTACGTGTAGAAGGAACCGTGCGAGAGCCCGGCCAGATCGCAGATGTCGGCGACCCGGGCATGCAGGAAACCGTCGCGTTCGAAGACCGTGCGGGCCGCGTCGACCAGCTGGCCGCGGGTCTGCCGCCCACGCCGGGTGCGGCCGGTGCCGCGGCGCTTGCTCAGCTCGCCGACGTCGCGCCGGGCGCGGGACGCGTTGGGCAGGGCGGCTCCGCGATCAGTACGTTCGGGCACCTTGGTCCTCTCGGGCGCTGTATCACCGCTGGGCCGGCGCACGCCATGTTCTCCGGCGCGGGTTCTCCCGCCGGACGTCGTCCGGTGGACATGGTGCACCGGTGTCGGGCCGCTGGCCGGTGTCGCCGCTGTGACGCCCGACACCTGGTGGTCGGCCACGGCCGGCCGGCCGCCTGGTCGTCCGACTCATTGTCGGTCATCTTCCTGGCCTTTTACCAGGTGAATGACACAGAGCCACCACTATGTCGTCGCGTGGACGACAAACGGCCCGCTCCGGAGGGGAGCGGGCCGTTGTGGCGAACGGGCGACCTGTCGGTGCCAGCGGGTGTGCGCTACCGGATGAAGACCGGCAGCTTCTCCCAGCCGCGTACGGTCGAGGTGCGGGCCTGAACGGCGTTGTCCCAGTCGACCTCCCAGCTCGGGAAGCGCTTGAGAACCTCGTCGAGCGCGACCCGTCCCTCAAGGCGGGCGAGCGCGGCACCCAGGCAGTGGTGGATGCCATAGCCGAAGCTGAGGTGGCGCGCGCTGCGGTGGATGTCGAACCGGTCGGCGTCGGGGAAACGCCGCTCGTCGCGGTTCGCCGAGGCGTTGAGCAGCAGCATGATCTGGCCGGCTTCGACGGTCTGACCGTGGTGGGTCACGTCGCGGGACAGCTTGCGGGCCTGCACGGGGCTCGGCGCCTCGTAGCGCAGCAGCTCCTCGATGGCGTTCGGGATGAGCGACCGGTCCGCGGCCAGCTCGCGCAGCTGGTCGGGGTTCTCCCCGAGGACCTTGCCGGTCCAGCCGATCAGCCGGGTGGTGGTCTCGTTGCCGGCGCCGGCCAGCAGGAAGGCGACGGTGACGACCTGCTCCCGGGTCAGCTTGCGCACCTTGCCGTTCTCGTCCTCGAACTCGGCGTTGAGCAGCTGGGTCATCAGGTCGTCCGAGGGGTGCTTGGCCCGCCAGTCGACGTAGTCGCCGAACGACTCGGGGCTGAAGTCCCCGGAACGCTGATAGTCGCTGAGCGTGCCGTCGGCGCTGAGCCGCAGGCCGTCGTCGATCTGGTCGCGCAGCGCCACCTGGTCCTCCTCGGGAATACCGAGCAGGAAGCCGATGGTCCGCATCGGCATCTGGGCACCGAGATCCTCGATGAAGTCGAAGCGGTCGGCGCCGACGAGGGGATCGAGTGTGTGCGCACAGTACCCGCGGACCTTCTCCTCGAGCGCGTTCATCGCCCGCGGCGAGAACACCCGGATGAGGAGCTTGCGGTGCAGGTCGTGAATCGGCGGGTCCTCGAAGAGGATCGCGCCGGGGGGAAAGGTGATGCCCTGTTTGACGAACTCCAGCACCGTTCCCTCGCCGGAACGGTAGGTGTTCCAGTCGCCGAGCGCGGGCTCCACGTCCTCGTACCGGGTGAGCGCCCAGAAGTCGTGCTTCTCGTTGTAGTAAAGCGGCGCCTCGTCCCGCATCCGCTTCCACACCGGGTACGGATCGGTGTCGATCTCGGAGTCGTAGGGGTCGTAGTAGACATCGCTGGGGCTGGTCACCGACATGCGCGAGCTCCTTGGGACTTCCGGTATGGCGCCTGTGCACGGCGTGGCCCGGATCGCGCTGGACCAGGTCCGGCGACACGGGCAGATATCCTCACGAATACCTGGCGTGCCCATCTGTGCGCGGAGAGGTCACAGTTGCCGGCTCGCGAGCCCACCGTCGCCGACAAACGGCCTGCTTGGACGGTCGGCGCTGCGGTGACAGACCGGCTAAACTGATCATTAAGGAAACTATACTCCGTCCAGCTTCCGGTGTCCTGCGACCTCTCCGTCCTGTGGATCATGAGGGCCGGCAACACCGGCGTCGGTGTGGACGGTGCGCTAGTCTGCACCTGCCCGGGATACGTGGCTGACCCGGCTTCCTGGCCGTTCGGGGGCCGCGATGGTCTGACTGTTCCCGTTGCCAGCCGTCGGCCACGCCCCGATTCCACCGTCTCTGCAGGGAGGGCCCGTGAGCGATCCCGTCCCGCTCGTCGACTATCTCGTCCTGACCGGACAACCGCATCTCACGGCGCACGAGTGCACCGCGTGCGGAGCCCGCTACTTCGACCGCCGCAACGCCTGCGCCGCCTGCGAGGCGGACACGTTCCAGACCGTCGACGTGCCGACGGAGGGTGAACTTCGAGCCTTCACGATCGTCTCCTACGCGGCGCCGGGGATCCCGGTGCCGTTCGTGGCCGGGGTGGTCGACTGCGGCGGGACGTCGGTGCGAGCCAACGTGGTGAACGTGCCGGCAGATCCGGAGCGTGTTCGGGTCGGGATGAAGCTGCGGCTGACGACGGTTCCGCTCGGTACGGACGCCGCCGGCACGGAAGCGGTCGGGTTCGGTTTCGAACCGGCCGGCTGACGGCACCGGGACTGATCGGGCCGGAGCTGGTCGCACCGGGGCTCGCGGCATCGGACGGCGTGGGAACAGTGGGGACGGGAGAGGGCGATGGCGGAGAACGTGTGGATCCTCGGCATCCACATGACGAAGTTCGGCAAGCACCCGGATCTTGACACCGTGGACCTGGGAGCGCAGGCGGCCCGCGGCGCGCTCAGCGATGCGGGCCTGCACATGCGCGACGTGGGTGTGCTGGCGGCGGGCAACCTGATGCGGGCCGCCGCGAGCTTCGGCCAGCAGCTGCAGAAGCAGATCGGGCAGACCGGCATCCCGGTGTTCAACGTGGCCAACGCCTGCGCCACCGGGGCCACCGCCCTGCGCGTGGCGATCATGGCGATTCGGGCCGGCGAGGCCGACGTGGGCCTCGCGGTCGGCGTCGAGAAGCTGTCCGGGGCGGGGCTGCTCGCCGGCGGAACCGCCCAGCGGCAGGGGGACACCTGGTCGCCGCAGGGTCGGTTCGGCGCGGTCGCCCCGATCGACGGGCGGATCGGCACCGAGACGATGCCCGGCGTGTTCGCGCAGATCGGCATGGAGTACGACCACAAGTACGGTGGCGCCGACTTCGAGCTCTTCGCGCGGATCTCGGAGAAGAACCATGCCCACTCGACGTTGAACCCGCTGGCGTCCTACCAGAAGCGGTTCAGCCTTGAGCAGATCATGAACGAGGTCATGGTCGCCTACCCGAACACGCGGCCGATGTGCTCGGCCAACTGTGACGGTGGCGCCGCGGCGGTCGTGGTCAGCGAGTCGAAGCTGCGCACCCTCTCGCTCGAGCAGCAGCGCCGGGCCGTCAAGATCAGCGCCTCGGTGCTGACCAGCGATCCCTGGCAGGAGGCCTGCCAGGTGCTGCCCGACGTCAACACGCTCACCCGGGCCGCCGCGAACCAGGCCTACGAGCAGGCCGGTGTCGGCCCCGACGACCTGGACCTCGTCGAGCTGCACGACTGCTTCGCCACCGCCGAACTCGTCCACTACGACAACCTGCGGCTGTGCCCGCCCGGCGGCGCGGTGGACTTCTTCAACTCCGGGGCGAGCTGGCGTGACGGCACCACCCCGGTGAACGTCTCCGGCGGGTTGGAGTCCAAGGGCCACCCGGTGTCCGCGACCGGTATCGCGAACATCTGGGAGGTCGCCACCCACCTGCGGGGCGAGGCCGGTCCCCGCCAGATCGAGGGCGCCCGCGTCGGGCTCGCCCACGTCATCGGCCTCGGCAGCGCCTGCGGCGTGCACATCCTGGAGAAGGCGGCGCTCTGAGATGACCGATTCCGCGCCGACAGCCCCGGTCGTGAGCACCGGCCTGACCCGGCCCCTTCCCGCGCTGCTACCGCAGGTCGCGCCGTTCTGGACGGCCGGCGCGGACGGTGAGCTGCGGCTGCCCCGCTGCGGCACCTGCGCGCGGTTTCGCCATCCCGGCGAATCGGTCTGCCCGGACTGCCCGGGGGCCGAGCTCACCTACGCCCCCGTCGGCCCGGCGGGTGTCGTCGTCGCCGTCAGCGTGAACCACCAGATGTGGCTGCCGGGGATCGCCCCGCCCTACGTCGTGGTCGTCGTCGAGCTCGACGACGCCCCGGGCGTACGGCTCACCTCCAACCTGCTGGTGGACGACCCGGCCGAGATCGCGACGGTGGCCCGGGTGGGCCTGGCGGTCACCGTCGTGTTCGACCACCAGGACGACGTGTGGGTGCCGGTGTTCCGCCCGTCCGGCGAGCCGGACCGGCCCGGCCTGGTCCGCGAGGCCCGGGTCGTCCCGCGAGCGCCGATCAGCGACGAGCGGTTCGAGCGGCGCAGCGTGCTGTCGGGCCTGGGGATCTCCGCGGTCGGGCGGCGGCTCGGGCGCACACCGGTGAGCCTCGCGGTCGAGTCGAGCCTCGCCGCGATCGCCGACGCCGGGCTCACCCGCGACGACATCGACGGCATCGCCACCTACCCGGGTCCGCTGGGCGCCGGGATGTCCGAGGGTGGCGTCGCGGCACTGGAGGAAGCCCTCGGGGTGCGTCCGACCTGGTTCCACGGCGGGCTCGACCAGCCCGGCCAGTCGGGGGCGATCGTCGCCGCGATGCTCGCCGTCGCCGCCGGGCTGTGCCGGCACGTCCTGTGCGTGCGCACCGTCTGGGAGGCGACCTACACCGACTACCAGCGCCGTGGCCTGGTCGGCGGCGGCGGTGGCCGGCTCGAGGGGGACATCCAGTGGCGGCTGCCCTACGGCGCCGCCTCCGCCGGCACCTGGATCGGCCTGGCCGCCTCCCAGTACCTGCACCGGTACAAGGCGGACCGGGAGGTGCTCGGCCGGATCGCGGTGAACGCCCGGGCCGGCGCCGCCCGCAACCCGTACGCGGTCTACCGCGACCCGCTGACCCTGGACGACTACTTCGCCGCCCGGATGATCTCGACCCCGTTCGGTCTGTACGACTGTGACGTGCCCTGCGACGGCTCGGTCGCCGTCATCGTCTCCGCCGCGGAGACCGCCGCCGACGCCCCGAACGGCGTCGTGCGGATCAACGCCGTCGGCACCCAGATCGCCGAGCGTCCGTCCTGGGACCAGGGCACCCTCACCCACGAACCGATGGTGCTCGGCCCCGCCGCACACCTGTGGACCCGCACCGACCTCACGCCGTCCGACGTGGATGTCGCTTTGCTCTACGACGGTTTCTCGTTCAACTGCCTGTCGTGGCTCGAGGCGCTCGGCTTCTGCGGCTTCGGGGAGGCCAGCGACTTCATCGGTGACGGTACGACGATCGGTCTCGGCGGCTCCCTGCCGCTGAACCCGCACGGCGGCCAGCTCTCCGCCGGACGCCTGCACGGGTTCGGCTTCCTGCACGAGGCGATCACCCAGCTGCGCGGTGTGGCCGGGGAACGTCAGGTCACCGGCGCCGAGGTCGCGGTCGTCTCCACCGGCGGCGGCGCCCCCGGCGGCGCCTTCCTGCTCACCCGGGACGCCTGACCCGGGCGGGCCCGTCCGGGCACGCTCGGGGTCAGACGCCGGTGGTGTTGACCAGGGCGCCGACGAGCGCTGTCACCGCCATCGCCACGCAGCCGCCGACCACGACCCGCAGCGTCGGACGGGCCAGCGGTGTGCCGGCGGTACGCGCCCCGAGCGCCCCGGCGACCGCCAGCCCGACCACGGTGGCCGCGACGATCAGCGCGATGCGTGCGGATCCGGAGGGCGCGGCCATGCCCAGGAAGGGCACCAGCGCGCCGGCGGCGAAGCTGCTCGCCGAGGCGGCGCACGCCTGCAGCGGGCGGGCCTGGTTCTGCTCGTTGTGGCCGAGTTCGTCACGCAGATGCGCACCGAGCGCGTCCCGCTCGGTCAGCGCCGCGGCGACCTGCCGGGCCAGTTCCGGGGGCAGGCCCCGGCGTTCGTAGATG
The DNA here is from genome assembly GCF_023243055.1 of Frankia sp. AgPm24. Taxonomy (NCBI): domain Bacteria; kingdom Bacillati; phylum Actinomycetota; class Actinomycetes; order Frankiales; family Frankiaceae; genus Frankia; species Frankia sp. AgPm24. The sequence goes on from NZ_JALKFW010000202.1 coordinate 86,659, forward strand.
CCGGCGAGTTCGTGGAGCTCCGCGCGGGGGCTGTTGGTCAGCTCGGCCCGCTCCGCCACCAGGTCGGCCCGCTCGACGTCGGCCTGGGCGCTGACCGACACGTACTCGCCGGCCGCCATCGACAGTGCCCCGGCGGTGAGCCCGGCCAGGCCCGCGGTGAGCAGCGCCCCGCTGGACGCGCCACTCGCGGCGACGCCGACCATCAGGCTCGACGTCGACACCAGCCCGTCGTTCGCCCCGAGCACGGCGGCCCGCAGCCAACCGGCTCGCCCGGCGCCGTGCCGTTCCCGGTGACGTGTTCTGATCCCCGGTGCCGTCACGCCCGCCAGTACAGCATGGCCGGCACCGCTATGCCTGGGTTCCGAGGGCCGCCTCCAACAGGACAAGGGCGACCGATCGGGCGTCGGCCATCGGAGCCGCGTCGTTCAGGGTGGTCGACAGGGCGGTCGCACCCTCGAACAGCACGGTGAGCTGGCGCCCGAGCGAGGTGGGGTCGGTGGCACCGGCCGCGCGGGCGGTGTCGATCAGCAGCTGGGTGAAGCCCTCCTTGTGCTCCAGCACGGCCTTCTCGACGGCCGGTACCGTGCCCGCCAGCTCCACCGCCGCGTTGTGGAACGGGCACCCACGGGCCCGGACGCGGCGGGCCCCATCCCGATCGTCTGGTTCGCCGCCCGACTCGTCAGCCGCCCCGCCGACCGGGTCCTCGCAGAAGAGAGTGATCAGCCGGGCGCGGGGCGGGAGATCCTCGCGGCGCAGGACGCGTTCCCGGGGGACGGGCTGGGTGTCGAGCCGGCGCAGATACTCCTCCACCAGCGCGTTCTTGCTGGGGAAGTGCTGGTAGAAGGTCCGTTTCGACACCTGGGCGACCTCGGTGAGGCGCTCCATACCGGTGGTGTTGATCCCCTCGGCGTAGAACAGCCGCTCCGCCGCCCGCAGGATGCGCTCCCGCGCGCCACGCCCACCGCGCCGTTCGCCACCGCCGGCGACGCCAGCCGCCGCGGCCGACGACGGCGCCAGGACCTTCACCGCCTGCATGTCCACCGGCGGTTCCGCGGAACCCCGGGGTTTTGCGGAACCGCCGGGCCGGCGCGGGGGCGGCGGGGCGGGGGGGGGGGGCGGCCGGGGGGGGGGCCGCGGGGGG
>NZ_JALKFW010000202.1:87809-92732 GCF_023243055.1 Frankia sp. AgPm24
CCGGGGGGCGCCCGCCCGCCGGGGGGGGTGGGCCCCCCCCCCCGGCCCCGCGCCCCCGCGGGGGGCCGGGGGCCGGGAACCGGCAGGGGGGCGACCTCGTCGGTGGGCATGACATCGAAAGTAGACCGACCGTTGTACTCGCGTCCAGTCCGGTGTTACGGTGAAGTCGTCCTCGAGGTAAACCGATCGTTCTACTGCGCTGGATGGCGCCGGCTGGCGCCGTCGGCTGCTGTCGGGAGGTAGCGATGAAGCACACGACGTTCGGCCGGGCCACGGGCCTGCGGGTCAGCGAGCTGGCGCTCGGCGCCGCGAACTTCGGCACCGGGTGGGGTGCCGGCGCCGAGCCGGAGGAGGCCCGGCGCATCCTCGAGCGCTTCGCCGAGGCGGGCGGCACGTTTCTCGATACCGCCGAGAGCTATCAGTTCGGCGAGTCCGAACAGATCCTCGGGCATCTGCTCACCGGCCAGCGGGCGCACTTCACCCTGGCCACCAAGTTCGGCGTGGGCCGCGCGCCCGATGCCGGCGTGCTCGCCACCGGCAACGGGCGGCGTGCGCTGATCGGTGCGGTCGAGGGCAGCCTCACCCGGCTCGGCACCGACTATCTCGACCTGCTGTGGGTGCATTTTCCCGACCCGGTGACGCCGGTGGAGGAGATCATGCGCGGCCTCGATGATCTGGTCCGTTCCGGCAAGATCCTCTATGCGGGCCTGTCGAACTTCCCGGCCTGGCGTACCGCCCGCGCGGCCACCCTGGCCGACCTGCGCGGCCTGGCTCCCGTCACGGCCGTGCAGTTCGAGTACAGCCTGGTGGAACGCAGCGCCGACCGTGAGGTCCTGCCGATGGCCGAGGCGCTGGGCCTGGGCGCGGCACTGTGGTCACCGCTGGGCGGCGGGCTGCTCACCGGCAAGTACCGCACCAGCAGCGCCGGGCGCCTCACCGACCTCGGCCGCGTGATCCACACCGAGGACGAGCCCCGCAAGACCGCGGTGGTCGACGCCGTGCTCGCCGTCGCCGCGGAGCTCGCCGTCCCGCCGGCGCAGGTCGCCACGGCCTGGGTCCGGGAGCGGGCCGCGCGCTCGTCGACCGCGCTCGTCCCGATCATCGGCCCGCGTTCGGTCGCCCAGCTCGACGACTACCTGGCCGCTCTGCAGGTGAGGCTGGAGGACAAGCAGTACCAACGACTCGAGGAGGTCAGCCGCGTCGACCTCGGCCAGCCCCACACCGTCGCAGCCTCCCAGCATCCGGTCACGCTCGGTGGCGCCGAGGCCGCGAGGTCCTTCCGCGCTTACCTCCCGGTCGCCTGAGGCTGCCGCCAGGGGTGTCGGCTAGCCGATTGGACAAACGTCTTGGTAATGAAAGCAGGTCTGTTCTAGGGTTGTGCCATGCCCGATGCCACGCCCACGTCCTCGAGGACGACCGCGACCAGGCCCTACCGGTCCGCGCGACGGGCCCAGCAGGCCGAGCAGACCCGGGCGGCGGTGCTGGCCGCCGCTCGGGATGTGTTCGCCGAGCGTGGCTGGGCCGGCGCCGGTGTTCGGGAGATCGCCGCGGTGGCCGGGGTGTCGGTGGAGACCGTCTACGCCGCGGTCGGCCGTAAGCCGGCGCTGTTCGCCGCGGCCATCGACGGTGCGGTCGTCGGCGACGACGAACCGGTGCCGCTGGTCGAACGGCGCGCGTTCCAGGTGCTGGGGGAGGGGGCGACGCTCGCCGCACGCGCCGCGGCGGCCGCCGGGCTGGTCACCGAGATCAACGGGCGCACGGCGCGGCTCTACCTGGCGTTGCGCGAGGGCGCGGCCAGCGAACCCGATCTCGCCCGCCGCCTCGTCGCCGACGAGGCCAACCGGCGCGTCGAGAACGAGCGCGGCCTGGCCATGGTGCTGTGCCGGGCACCCACGCGGGAGGAGGTCGACCTGCTGTGGGCCCTGTCCAGCGTGGAGATGTACGACGCGCTGGTCACCCGCGCGGGTTGGTCGCCGTCCACCTATCAGGCATGGCTGCAAAGAATGATCATTGGACTGGACGATCAGGAGAGCACCCGATGAGACCCGACATGAACGGCCCCGCGGACACCCGCATCATGGGCATCGTCCACTGGGCGCTGCGCCGAGACCTCACCCGCGTCCGCGCCGCCCTGACCGCCGCCCCCTACCCGGACGGGCCCCGCCGCACGGCCCTGGCCGCCCACGTCGACTGGTTGGTGCGGTTCCTCGACCGCCACCACAGCGGTGAGGACGACGGTCTGTACCCGCAGCTCAGAGCGGCCGTGAGCCCGGCGGACACCGCCCTGGTCGACGCGATGGGCGCCGACCACGAGGCGATCCATCCGGCGATGGAGCGCCTCACCGTCGCGGCCCGCCGCTGGCGGCACGCCGAGCCCACCCCGGGCGCGGCCGCGTCCGAACCGGACGCCGCGCGGCTGGGCCTCGTCGACGCGCTCGACGATCTGGTCGCGGTGTTGTTCCCGCACCTCGAACGGGAGGAGGCCGAGGCGATGCCACTGGTCGCGGCGACCCTCACCCAGCGGCAGTGGTGGGACTGGGACCAGCGCTACAACATCCGCACCAAGTCCCTGCCGCAGCTCGCCGAGGAGGGCAACTGGCTGGTCGACGACCTCGACGTGGCCCGGCGCCAGGTCGTCCTGCACCAGGTTCCGCTGCTTCCGCGGCTGATCGTCCTCTACGGCTTCGGTCCGCGTTACCGGCGTCACGCGGCCGCCCGCTGGGGCGCCGGCTGGATGGACCGGGCGGAGAGCATGGACCGGGCGGAGAGCGCCGAGCGCACCGCCACGGCTGTCGACGCGGTGCGGCGATGAACCGGCTGCCCCGCGCCTGCGAGGTCGTGGCGGCCTCGGCGGCGGCACCGACGGTGGTCTCGGCGGGCGCTCAGGTCGGGTTGCCCGCCCATGGGTCGGGGCCGAAGATCTCGTAGCGGATGTGGTCGGGGGACAGTCCACGGCGCAGCAGGCCGGCGCGGACGTCCCGCATGAACGGCAGCGGGCCGCACAGGTAGACGCGGGCGCCGTCGGGCAGCGGCAGGGCGTCGACGTCGATCTGGACCGGGCTGTGCGGTTCGTAACGGGTGTGCAGCTGGAAGTCCCGCAGCAGGGCACCGATCTCCAGCATCTCCGCCCGCAGCGGATGGTGCTCGGGGGAGCGGTCGGCGTGCGCCGCGACCACCGTGCGCTGCGGGCGCAGCCGAGCGGTGTGACCCATCATCGCGATCATCGGTGTGATGCCGATACCGGCGCTGACCAGCACGAGCGGGTCGGTGCCGGGGGTCAGTGTCACGTCGCCGGCCGGCGGGCTGACGTCCAGCACGTCGCCGACCTTGACCTGCTCGTGCAGATAGGCGGAGACGACACCCTGCGGGGCGGTGCCGACCGCGGGTACCCGGCGCACGGTGATCCGCAGACTGCCCGAACCCGGTGCCCGCGACAGACTGTAGGGGCGGGCCTGGCGGCCGCCGTCGGGCAGGTCCACCGCGACCGTCACGTACTGGCCGGGTCGGAAGGTCGGCAGCGGGTCGAGCCCGGTCGGCAACAGGTCGAAGGACACCACCTCCGGGGTCGCGACCGTACGGGCCGTGACCCGCCAGGGTCGCCACGGCCGCGCCGGATCGGTGCCCATCCGCTGGTAGGCACGTGCCTCCTCGGCGACGAGCGCCGTGGCGAACAGCCAGTAGGCCTCATCCCAGGCGTCATGGACCCGCGGTGTGACCGCGTCCCCGAGCACCTCGGCGACCGCGGCCAGCAACTGCCGTCCCACCAGCGGGTACTGCTCCGGCGCGACACCCAGCGAGGCGTGCCGATGCGCGATGCGGCGCACCACCGCGTCGAACGGGCGTCGCGGCTCGCCCAGCAGGTGTTCCGTGAAGGCGACCAGTGCGGCGGCCAGCGCCCGCTGCTGGGCGCCGCTGGCCTGACCGCTGCGGGAGAACATCGGCGCGACCCGCGGATGCGTCGAGAGCAGTCGCCGGTAGAACACGGCGCTGATCTGTTCGGCATGCTCGGCGACCACGCCGGCCGTCGCCCGCAGGACCGCGGCGGACTGTTCCGTCGGGACGGCGCTCATCCGGCCTCAGCTCCGCTTCTACACGTCGTAGTAGCAAACCGCTTCACCGTAGTGACGCCCGATCGCCCCTGTCCCCGCCTGGCCGCACCTGCTCGCTCGCACGGGCGGTCCCATCGCCGCCACCTGCACGTTCACGGACCCGCACCCCGGCTGACCCCGCCGGTCAACCACCCATCGGTGACCTTGCCCGCGCTCGCAGGTGCCGGTGCTCGCGGGTGCCGGCGTCACGGTGTCACGGTGTCGAGGTCTCGATGGGCGGCGCCGCGTCGGACGGGATCAGACGTCCAGGGGCGGTTGGGCGCGGGTCGGGATGGCGATGCGGTTCCAGGCGTTGATCGTGACGATGGCGAGGATCAGGTTGGCGGTCTCCTCCTCCGACCAGTGCTTGGTGACAGTCGCCCAGGTGTCGTCGCTGACACCGTCCGGGCCGAGCCGGGTCACCTCGTCGGTCAGCGCCAGCGCGGCCCGTTCCCGCTCGTCGAAGAACGGCGCGTCGTGCCAGGCGGCGACCGCGAACAGCCGCCGGGCGGACTCACCGGCGGCCAGGGCGTCCCGGCTGTGCATGTCCACGCAGAACGCGCAGCCGTTGAGCACCGACGCGCGCAGCTTCACCAGCTCCAGCACGGTCGCGTCCACATGCCGCCGGACGTGGGCCTCCAGCCCCAGGACCGCCTTGTACCCCTCCGGTGCCACCTCGGCGATGTTCATCCGCTGTGTCATCGTGCGCCTCCTTCGGTCGAACGTCTCCGGGCCGGCCGCGGCAGGGCCCAGCCGGCGGGCGCGCCCCCCCAGGCGCGGCCCGGCGTCGCCCGCGCCGCGGCCCCCCCCCCCCAAGGACGGGGGGGGCACGCGA
>NZ_JALKFW010000202.1:92742-121857 GCF_023243055.1 Frankia sp. AgPm24
CCCGGGGGTGTCTGGGGGCGCGCCGTGGGTGCGACGGGCGCGGGGGGGGCGGCGGCGGGGCGGGGCCGGCGGGAGCGCCTCCCGTGGCGCTCCCGGGAGTCGCCCTCGCGGCGACCCTCCACCCAGATGGACGGGTCTGCCAGTCGACATGTGACAGGCCTAGCCGCCTAGGCGGTGGCGGTGGGCAGGAGACCGACGCTGGTGGACGCGGCGTCCAGCACGTCCGCGAGGGTGTGCCGGGGCAGGTCGATCAGGCGGGCGGTGAGCAGATCCGCGGGGATGACGGTCGCGTCGGCGTCGGCGTCCCGGCCGCCCTCGCGGCTGGTGGTCAGGGCCGCGTGGACCGTGGTCAGAGCCGCCCGCTGGGCCAGCGGCGCACCGGGCTGGTCGCGGGCGACACGGATCAGACCGTCGCGCCAGACGTTGCCGAGACGGCCGTGGGCGCGCTCCAGCAGCCAGCGGACGAGACGTTCCGGTGCGGCCCCGGCGGTCTGGTCGGTCGCGGTGAGCGACAGCAGCCGGGTTCGTCCGGCACCGGTGGGGGTCTCGTCGTGTTCGGGTGTGCGCGTCCACTTGGCCCGGACAAGGTCGAAGGGCTGCCCGGAGCGCAGGTCAGGATGGTCGGCGTCGACCAGGACGGCGAGCCGGTCGGCGTTGGCGGCCAGCAGCAGCCGCAGCAGCCACGGACCGGGATCGTCGGTCAGGTCGACCACCACGCTGCGGGTGTCCCCGCCGGACGGGCCGGTGGTGGACGGCGGCAGACCGCGATCGAGCACGGTGGGCAGTCGGGTGTGTGCGGCGGCCTGGGGCAGCGGCCGATCGCCGACGAACACGCCCCGGCCGGGCACGGCCGCGAGGAACCGCTGGGCCGCGGTGAGGGCGCCGGCGGCCAGCTCGTCGGCCTGGCTCTCCTCGGCGTGCCGCCCCCGGGTGTAGATGGAACGCGGCGGTGTGGACGAGCCACCGGACTCCCACTCGCCACCCGAGCCACCCGAGCGATCCGAGCGGTCGAGGCGTTTCCAGGTGGCGGCGGTCGGTTGGCAGCTGTACATGTCGGCGCGGGCGCCCACCGCTTCGGCACCGTCGTAGACGTGGAAACCCGGCCAGATCGCCTCGAAGACGAACCCCTGGTCCAGCAGCGCCTTCTGGACCCGGGCACCGAGCGCGGGCGTCCGCTCGCTGTAGCCGTAGGCGACGAGGACCCGGCCGCGCTCCCGGTCGGCGAGGCCCTGCGCGCCCCGGGCGGCGAACAGCGACACACCGGACGGGGTGTACGGCGGGTCGGTGAACACCAGGTCGGCGTGGCCGGCGACCGACGGCGGCAGGCCAAGGCGCAGGTCCGTGTACAGGCAGCGCAGGGCCACCCCGTGTGCGCGTGCGCAGCGGTCCAGGAACGCCAGCAGCTCCTCGTCGATGTCGACCACGGTGACCCGCAACCCACCAGCCGTCCCACCCGGTGCGCGGCCGTCCGTCCCGGCGGACGACGGGCTGTCCGTCCCGTGGGCGGATCGGCTGGCACGGGCGGCGAGCAGGAGCAGGGCCAGCGAGGTGAGATCGTGGTCGCCGACGCAGAGCAGCTCGGCCTCGCGCAGGTCGTAGTGCGTGGCCAGCCAGACCGCCCGGCGCACGGCCGTCGCCGCGGTGGCCGGGACATGGTCCAGATCGGCGCGGGGGCGGGGGGCGGCCGCGATCAGGCCGTGCATGGTGGTGATCAGGGCGCTGTGCCGGCGCACCTCGGCGGCCAGCGGGTCCACCGGGGCGGACGCACGCAGTTGCGCGTAGCGGATCAGGGAGCGGTAGCGGTCGACCGTCGGGGCGCGCAGCACCAGCCGGCCGTCGGCGGCGGTGTGCAGGTCCCCGTCGAGTGTCCGCAGGATGATCTCCACCGAGCGGCGGGGCAGCCCGGAGCCCTGCACCAGCCCACGCAGCGTCTGGGGCTGCTCGGTCAGCGCCGCCACCACCCGGCGCGGCGCCAGCGCGTGCACCCCGTAGCCGTGCAGCAACGTCGCCAGCGACTCACCCGCCGCCGCGGCCGCCGGCTGGTCGGAGGTCGCCCCGGCCACCGGCGAATCGGACGTCGCGGCCTCCAGCGGCGCGGCGTCCGGCCGGGCGACCTGCGGTGGCGTGGCGTGCGGTGGGGCGGTGTGCGCTGGGGCGGCGGAGGGCTGGGGATCGGTCACCGTCCCAGCGTGTCACCCCACGCCGGTACGTGATTTCACCGGTCGCGGGTTCGGCGGCTACCCTCGGGAGGTGCTCAGAAGGCTGGATCTGCGTGGCTCGACCCTCACCGGGGCGCAGGTGCGGCGTCTGCTGCCCCGCGCCGCCCTCGACGTGGACGTCGCCGTCGAGGCCGTGCGGCCGGTATGCGCGGACGTCCGTGACCGTGGTGACGCCGCTGTTCTCGACGCGGCCGAGCGGTTCGACGGGGTCCGTCCCCCCCAGTTGCGGGTGTCCGCCGCGCAGCTGGCGGCCGCCGCCGAACGCCTCGATCCGGAGGTGCGCGACGCGCTGGCCGAGGCGATCCGGCGTTGCCGGCTGGTCCATGGGGCGCAGCGGCGCGCACCGGTGACCGTGGACGTCGCCCCGGGCCTCGCGGTGACCGAACGCTGGGTGCCGGTCGAACGGGTCGGGCTGTACGTGCCGGGCGGGCGGGTCGCCTACCCGAGCAGCGTCGTCATGAACGTCGTCCCCGCCCAGGAGGCCGGGGTGAGCTCGCTCGCGGTGTTCTCCCCGCCGCAGAAGGACAACGGCGGCCTGCCGCATCCGGTCGTCCTCGGCGCGTGCGCGCTGCTCGGCATCGACGAGGTGTACGCCGCCGGCGGCGCCCAGGCGATCGCGATGGCCGCCTACGGCACCGAAAGCTGCCCGCCGGTCGATGTGATCACCGGGCCGGGCAACGTCTACGTGACGGCGGCCAAACGGCTGGTACGCGGCGTCGTCGGGGTGGACGCGGAGGCCGGTCCGACCGAGGTCGCGATCCTCGCCGACGACACGGCCGACCCGGCGCACGTCGCCGCCGACCTGATCGCCCAGGCCGAACACGACCCGATGGCCGCCTGCCTGCTCGTCACCACGTCGGCGGAGCTCGCCGACGCCGTCGACGTCGAACTCGGCAAACGGGTGCCCGCCACCCGCCACCGCGAGCGGGTCGAGCAGGCCCTCGCCGGCCAGGGGGCGATCGCGATCGTCGCCGACCTCGACGCCGGGCTCGCCGTCGCCGACGGCTGGGCCGCCGAGCACCTGCAGATCCAGACCGCGGACGCCGCCGCCGTGGCCGCCCGGGTCCGCCACGCCGGGGCGGTGTTCGTCGGGGCGTACGCCCCGGTGCCGCTCGGTGACTACCTGGCCGGCTCCAACCACGTCCTGCCCACCGGCGCGACCGCGCGCCACTCCGGGGGCCTGTCCGTCGCCACCTTCCAGCGGCAGGTCCACGTCGTCGAGAGCACCCGGGACGCGCTGCACGCCGTCTCCGGGCGTCTCGGCGCACTCGCCGGAGCCGAGGACCTCACCGCACACCGTGACGCCGTGGAGGTTCGATTCCGATGACCCCGTCGACGACCGGCCAGCCGTCGTTCGCCGGCTTCGCCGAGGCCGGTTCGGCCTCCGACGACCGGCCCTGGCAGCCCCTGGGGCTCGACGAGCTGCCCCTGCGCGACAGCCTGCGCGGGATGTCCCCGTACGGCGCCCCGCAGCTCGACGTCCCGGTGCGCCTGAACACCAACGAGAATCCGCATCCGCCGTCGATCGGGCTGGTGGACGCGCTCGGCAAGGCCGCGACCCTGGCCGCGACCGAGGCGAACCGCTACCCGGACCGCGACGCCGAGGCATTGCGCGCCGACCTCGCCTACTACCTGACCTCCGACGCCGGCTTCGGTGTGCACACCGCCCAGGTGTGGGCGGCCAACGGGTCCAACGAGATCCTGCAGCAGCTGTGCCAGGCGTTCGGCGGCCCGGGCCGGATCGCCATCGGGTTCGAACCGTCCTACTCGATGCACCGGCTGATCGCGCTGGCCACCGCCACCGAATGGGTCGCCGAGCAGCGCGCGGACGACTTCACACTGTCCGCCGAGCAGGTGACGGCCGCGATCGAACGGCACCGCCCGGCGCTGGTGTTCCTGTGCTCGCCGAACAACCCGACCGGCACCGCGCTGCCACCGGAGGTCATCACCGCCGCCGCCGCGGCGATGGCGGCCGTCGGCAGCGGGATCGTCGTCGTCGACGAGGCGTACGCGGAGTTCCGCCGCGCCGGGGTGCCCAGTGCCGTCACCCTGCTGCCGGCCAACCCGCGGCTGGTGGTCACCCGCACGATGAGCAAGGCGTTCGCGCTCGCCGGCGCGCGGGTCGGCTACCTCGCCGCCCATCCCGCCGTCGTCGACGCGCTGGCGCTGGTCCGGCTGCCCTACCACCTGTCGACCTTCACCCAGGCGGTGGCGCGCACCGCGCTCGCCCACGCCGACGAGCTGCTCAGCACGGTCGAGGCGGTCAAGGCGCAGCGGGACCGGGTCGTGCGGGAGCTGCCCGGCCTCGGCCTGGCGCTGGCCCCCAGCGACGCCAACTTCGTGTACTTCGGCCGGTTCGCCGACGAACAGGACGTCTGGCGTCGCCTGCTGGAACGCGGAGTGCTCGTGCGCGACGTCGGCCCCGACGGCTGGCTGCGGGTCACCGCCGGCCTGCCCGGCGAGATCGACGCCTTCCTCGCCGCGCTCTCCCAGGTGCTCGTCGACGCCCGCACCGACGAGACCGGTCTGATCACCCTCACCTCCCGCTGAGCCCCTTCGCGAACGACACCGAAGCCCCGTCGCGAACGACACCGAGGACACGTCCCGATGGCCCGCACCGCTCGTATCGCCCGCAAGACCCTGGAGTCGGACGTCCTCGTCGAGCTCGACCTCGACGGCACGGGAGTGGCCACCGTCGACACCGGTGTGCCGTTCTACGACCACATGCTGTCCCAGATCGGCAAGCACGCCGGCTTCGACCTGAACGTGCGCACCCGCGGTGACCTGCACATCGACGCCCACCACACGGTCGAGGACACCTCGATCGCGTTCGGCACGGCGCTGCGCGAGGCCCTCGGCGACAAGGTCGGTATCCGCCGGTTCGGCGATGCCACCGTCCCGCTGGACGAGGCGCTCGCCCAGGCCGTCGTCGACCTGTCCGGCCGGCCGTACTGCGTGCACGTCGAACCGGACCTCGTCGGTCTGATCGGCACCTACGACACGACCCTCACCCGGCACATCTTCGAGTCGATCACCAGCTCGGCCCGGATCGCCCTGCACGTGCGGGTGCTGTCCGGGCGCAACGCCCACCATGTGGTCGAGGCCCAGTTCAAGGCGGTCGCCCGGGCCCTGCGCGACGCGGTCGCCCTGGACGCCCGGGTCGCCGGCATCCCGTCCACCAAGGGCGTGCTGTGAGCCGGGTGGTCGTGCTCGACTACGGGTCGGGCAACCTGCGTTCGGCCGAGCGGGCCCTGGTCCGGGTCGGCGCGGACGTCACCGTGACCGCCGATCTCACCGCCGCCCGCGACGCCGACGGCCTGGTCGTCCCCGGGGTCGGCGCCTACGCGGCGTGCATGGCCGGGATCGACGCGCTCGGAGCCGGCGAGGTCGTGCGCGCGCGGGTCGCCGCCGGACGCCCGGTGCTCGGCATCTGCGTCGGCATGCAGGTGCTGTACGAACTCGGCGACGAACATGGCGTGCGCACCGCGGGGATCGGGGTGCTGGCCGGGGAGGTCCGCCGGCTCGCCGCGCCGATCCTGCCGCATATGGGCTGGAACACGGTGCGCCCGCCGGCCGACTCGGTGCTGTTCGCCGGGCTGGCCGGTGACACCCGGTTCTACTTCGTCCACTCGTACGCGGCGAAGGCCGACCCGTCCGCCGGCGACACCGTCGGCGAGCACGGCGAACCGTTCGCCGCCGCCGTCGAACGCGGCGCGCTGGCCGCCACCCAGTTCCATCCGGAGAAGTCCGGCGACGCTGGCGCCCACCTGCTCACCAACTGGCTCGCCACCCTCTCCTGACGACCGGTCGGAGTTGCGCTCCCACCGGTCGGACAACCGTCGGCCCGCTGACCGATCCGTCCAGGTCGGGCAGCCCGTAGGGTGTCGGCATGGCTCTGACTCTGCTGCCCGCCGTCGATGTGGCCGACGGTCTCGCCGTGCGTCTCGTCCAGGGCGAGGCCGGTTCCGAGACGTCCTATGGTGACCCGTTGGAGGCGGCGCTCACCTGGCAGCGGGACGGCGCCGAGTGGATTCATCTGGTCGACCTGGACGCCGCGTTCGGCCGGGGTTCCAACCGTGAACTGATCGCCAAGGTCGTGCGTTCGGTGGACGTCGCCGTGGAGGTCTCCGGCGGTATCCGCGACGACGAGTCGCTCGACGCGGCGCTGGCGACCGGGGCGGCCCGGGTGAACATCGGCACCGCCGCGCTGGAGAACCCCGACTGGGTGCGCCGCGCGATCGCCCGGGTCGGCGACCGCATCGCCGTCGGCCTGGACGTGCGCGGCACCACCCTCGCCGCCCGCGGCTGGACACGCGAGGGCGGGGAGCTCTACGACGTCCTCGCCCGCCTCGACGCCGACGGCTGCGCCCGTTACGTGCTCACCGACGTCCGCCGGGACGGGACGCTGACCGGCCCGAACGTCGAACTGCTGCGCTCGGTGACCGCCGCGACGGACCGTCCGGTGGTGGCCAGCGGCGGCGTCTCCACGCTCGAGGACCTCACCGAGATCGCCGCGATCGCGGGTGTCGAGGGCGCCATCATCGGCAAGGCCCTCTACGCCGGCGCGTTCACCCTGCCGCAGGCGCTGGCCCTCACCGCGAGCCTCGCCGCCGGCAGCCCCACCCAGGCCACGGGCGGCCTGGGTCAGAACGCGGCCGGATCGGTCGGCGGCTCCGGCGGCGGGGCGGGGCAGTGAGCGTCGCCGTCCGGGTCATTCCCTGTCTGGACGTCGACGGCGGCCGGGTCGTCAAGGGCGTCAACTTCACCGATCTGCGTGACGCCGGCGACCCGGTGGAGATGGCCCGCCTCTACGACGCCGAAGGCGCCGACGAACTGACCTTCCTCGACATCACCGCGTCCTCCGGGGACCGCGAGACCACCTACGACATCGTGCGGCGCACCGCCGAGCAGGTCTTCATCCCGCTGACCGTCGGCGGCGGTGTGCGTGCCACCGAGGACGTCGACCGCCTGCTGCGCGCCGGCGCGGACAAGGTCGGCATCAACACCGCGGCCGTCGCCCGTCCGGAACTGGTCCGCGAGTGCGCGCACCGGTTCGGCAACCAGTGCATCGTGATCTCGATCGACGCCCGCCGCTGCCCCGACCCGGACGGCCCCCGCTTCGAGGTCACCACGCACGGCGGACGGCGCGGCACCGGCATCGACGCGGTCGCCTGGGCGGCGCGGGTCACCGAACTCGGTTCCGGTGAGATCCTGCTGAACTCCATGGACGCCGACGGCACCCGCGACGGCTACGACCTCGAGATGCTCACCGCCGTGCGGGCCGAGGTCGACGTCCCGGTGATCGCCAGCGGCGGCGCCGGTGACCTGGCGCATTTCGCCCCGGCGGTGGCCGCGGGCGCCGACGCCGTACTCGCCGCGAGCGTGTTCCACTTCGGGCAGCTACGCATCGGCGAGGTGAAGACCGCTCTGCGGGACGCCGCCGTCCCCGTCCGCTGATCGGCCGCCGATGACCGCAGCCGAGCCCGGGGACTGTACCGACGACCGCGCCGACGACCGCGCCGGCGGCGGGCGGCGTTCGGGGATCATCGCGCGTGGCCTGGCGACGATGCGCCTCGGCGCGCGCCACGAACCACGGCAGTTCGCGTTGGCGACCCTCGGCGGCAGCCTGTTCACCCTCACCGGGGTGGCGAGCTCCCTCGTCCTCGGTGAGGCGACGGACCGGGTCGTGATCCCGGCGATCGACGATGGCCACGCGGACGCGTCCGCGCTCGCCGCCGTCGGCGTGGCGTTCGTGGCCGTCGGCTGCGTGCGGGCGTTCGGCATGTACCTGCGCCGGCTCGCCGGCGGCGCGGTGGTGTTCCGGCTCCAGGCCCGTTACCGCCATGAGGTCACCCGTCAGTACCTGCGGCTGCCGTTGTCCTGGCATCAGAGCCATTCGACCGGCGCCCTGCTGTCCAACGCCAACGCGGACGTCGAGGCGATGTGGTCGCCGCTGATGCCGTTGCCGTTCGCCCTCGGGGCCCTGATGATGCTGGTGGCCGCGCTGGTGCTGCTCGTGCTCACCGATCCGGTGCTGGCGCTGATCGGACTCGCGGTCTTCCCGACCTTCGGTCTGCTCAACATCTGGTACGCCCGCCGGGCGTCGCCGTTGTACGCGCAGGCCCAGCAGCTGCGCGGCGAGGTGAGCGCGGTGGCCCACGAGTCGTTCGACGGCGCTCTCGTGGTGAAGGCCCTCGGCCGGGAGGAAGAGGAGACCGCCCGGTTCGCCGACCGGGCCGAACGGCTCCGGGACGCGATGATCAGCGCCGGTCGGCTGCGTGGCATGTTCGACCCGCTGATGGAGGCACTGCCCAACCTCGGCATCCTGGTCGTGCTGCTCGTCGGCGCCGTGCGTATCCGCACCGGGGCGATCGACGTGGGGCAGCTCGTCCGGGTCGCCTACCTGTTCACGCTGCTGGCCTTCCCGCTGCGCGCGTTCGGCTGGGTGTTCGGCGAGCTCCCGCGCTCCGTCGTCGGCCGCCAGCGGGTGGACGCGGTCACCCAGGCCCGCTCGGACGAGCACCACGGCCCCCGCACGCTGAGCGCCACCGGCCCCGCGGCACTGTCCCTGCACCAGGTCACCTACACCTACCCGCGCTCCGCACCCGACGGCGAGCCCGTACCGGTTGGCGCCCCCGACGCCGTGGCCGCCCGGCCGACCCTGCTCGATGTGGGTGTCGAGGTGGCTCCCGGCAGCGTCGTCGCGATCACCGGACGCACCGGCGCGGGCAAGTCGACGCTGGTGGGGCTGCTCGCCCGGCTCGTCGACCCGGATGACGGCGAGGTCCGAGTCGACGGGATCGACCTGCGGGACCTCGCCGTCGGCGAGGTGAGCCGGGCGGTGGCCGTCGTGGCGCAGCAGGCGTTCCTGTTCGACGACAGCGTGCGCGCCAACATCACCCTGGGCCTGGCCGCCACCGACGACGAGGTGTGGACGGCGCTGCGTCGGGCGCAGGCCGACCGCTTCGTCGCCAGGCTCCCGGCCGGCCTCGACACCATGGTCGGCGAACGCGGCACCAGCCTGTCCGGTGGCCAACGCCAACGGATCTGCCTGGCCCGTGCCCTGCTGCGCGAGCCCCGCCTGCTCGTTCTCGACGACGCGACCGCCAGCGTCGACCCGCGGGTCGAGGCCGCGATCCTGGCCGATCTGCGGGCTCGCGCCGGCGCGGCCACGGTGGTGGTCGTCGCCCAACGCCGTTCCACGATCGCCCTGGCCGACGAGGTGGTGCACCTCGAGGGCGGCCAGGTGATCGGCCGTGGCAGCCACGAGCACCTGCTCGCGACCTCACCCCGCTACGCGGCTCTGCTCACCGCCTACGAGCAGGCCGCGCAGGCGGCGGCCCTCGACGCCGAGCCGACCGTCGACCTGGACCTGGACGCGGAGCCGGAGTCGGAGCCAGCGCGATGACCACTCCCGCACGGAGCATCCCCGCCCAGACCCCGCCCGAGCGGCCCAGCCCGCCCAACCCCAACCCCGGTTCCGAGCCTGGTCCCAGCCCCGAGCCCGGTCCCGGGTCGGCTCGCGCGGACCTGCTGACGACGACGCTGCGGCGGCTGCGTGGCCTCGCCCCCGAGCTGACCCGGGGGCTGCTCGGCACCCTCGTCCTCGCGCTGGTCGCCACCGCGGGCAAGGTCGCCATTCCGGTGACGGTCCAACAGATCCTTGACCGGGGACTGGCCGACGACCAGGTCGACCTGACGGTGATCGGCGTGGCCGTCGGGGTGGCGGCGGTGGTGATCCTGACGACCGCACTGGCCAACTACCGGATGAACCGGCGGCTGTACCGGCTGTCCGAGACGACGCTCGCCACGCTGCGGGTCAGGGCGTTTCGCCACATCCACGATCTGTCGGTGCTCAGCCAGTCCGCGCAGCGTCGTGGCTCGTTGACCTCCCGGGTGACCAGCGACATCGACCAGATGTCGCAGTTCCTGCAGTTCGGTGGCGTGATGCTGCTGGTCTCGACCGGCCAGATGCTGATCGCGACCGTGCTGATGGTCGTCTACTCCTGGCAGCTGACCCTGCTGGTCCACGGCTTCTACCTTCCGCTTTTCCTGATCACCCGGCGCACCCAGCGACGCCTCGCCGGTCGCTACGCGCAGGTCCGTGAACGCATCGGTGAGCTGCTGGGTGCCGTCGCCGAGGCCGTTGTCGGCGCCTCGGTCGTGCGGGCCTACGGCGTGCAGGAACGCACCGCCCAGCGCATCGACACCTCGATCGACCGTCACCGCGGCGCCCAGTCCGCCGCCCAGAAGATGATCGCCGGCGTGTTCTCCCTGAGCGAGCTGGTCGCCGCCCTCGCCACGGCGGCGGCCGTCATCGTCGGGGTGCTGCTCGGCGTGGACGGCGCGCTCAGCACCGGTCGGCTGGTCGCCTTCCTGTTCCTGATGACCCTGTTCATCATGCCGATCCAGTCGATGACCGAGATCCTCAACGACGCGGCGAACGCCCTGGCCGGCCTGCGCCGGGTGCTTGACGTCCTCGACCTGCCCACCGACGTCCGCGACCCGGCGCTCACCGACGGCTCCGCTCCCCACCCCGCTGATGCTCCCCACCCCGCGGAGGCGACCATCATGATCCCCGCCGGTTCGCCGCCGCCCTCGGCGCGACCCGGCGGGCGGGAGCTTCCCGCGGGACCGCTGGGTGTGCGCTTCACCGGGGTCGGGTTCGCCTACCCGGACGGCCCGCCCGTGCTGCGCGACATCGACCTGGAGATCGCCGCGGGCAGCCGGATCGCCGTGGTCGGCGAGACCGGCTCCGGGAAGACCACCCTGGTCAAGCTGCTGACCCGGCTGATGGACCCGAGCTCGGGTGAGGTCCTGATCGGCGGGGTGCCCCTGGCCCAGGTGCGGTTCGCCTCGCTGCGCCGCCGGGTCCTGCTGGTGCCGCAGGAGGGGTTCCTGTTCGATCTGACGATCGCCGACAACGTGCGCTACGGCCGCCCGGGCGCCGACGACGCCGCGGTACACGCCGCCTTCGAGGCCCTTGGCCTCGGCGACTGGCTTGCCACCCACCCCGAGGGCCTCGCCACCCGGGTGGGTGAGAGCGGGTCGCGGCTGTCCGCGGGTGAACGTCAGCTGGTCGCGCTGGCTCGTGCCCGGCTGGCCGACCCCGACCTGCTCGTGCTCGACGAGGCCACCTCCGCGGTCGACCCCGAGACCGAGGTGCGCCTGGCCCAGGCCCTGGCCGAACTGATGCGGGAGCGGACCTCGGTGACCATCGCGCACCGGCTGTCCACCGCGGAGACCGCCGACGAGGTACTGGTCGTCGACGCCGGTCGGATCGCCCAGCGCGGCCGGCATCGTGATCTGGTCGCTGTGCCCGGGATCTACCAGCGCCTGCACCAGTCCTGGGTCGCCGGGGTCGGCTCGACCGGGCCCGCGCCCGCACGGCCACATCCACCGGTGCCGGCGTCGACCGCCCCCGACGAGCCGCGCCCCGCGTTCCTCGCCCCGCGGACGCCGGCCCCGCGCCCGGGTCGCGGGGGAGCAGAATGAAGCGGTGACCGATCGTCCCTCCGCTCTCGATCCTGACATCGCCCGGCGCCTGCGCCGTGACGGCGCCGGCCTCTTCCCGGCCATCGCCCAGCAGTACGACACCGGGGAGGTGCTGATGCTCGGGTGGATGGACGACGAGGCGCTGCATCGGACGCTGACCACCGGGCGGGCCACGTACTGGAGCCGCAGCCGCGGCGAGTACTGGGTGAAGGGCGACACCTCAGGCCACCAGCAGTGGGTCCGCTCGGTCGCGCTCGACTGCGACGGCGACGCGCTGCTCGTGCGGGTGGACCAGGTGGGTCCGGCCTGCCACACCGGCACCCACACCTGCTTCGAGGCCGGCGGCCCGCTGCCCGCCCGGGTGGGCGACCGGGACGCCGGCCCGGCGGCCGAGGCCAGCCGATGACCACCGGACACATCGTTCCCGACCGCGCCGGCTTCCACGCGGCCGCGGCCCGCCACCAGGTGGTCGCGGTCACCCGCCGGCTGCTCGCCGACGGCGAGACCCCGGTCGGCATCTACCGCAAGCTCGCCGGCGGCCCGGGCACCTTCCTGCTGGAATCGGCCGAACACGGCGGCGAATGGTCGCGCTACTCGTTCGTGGGAGTGCGGGCGGCGGCGACGCTCACCGAACGCGACGGCGAGGCGCTGTGGGTGGATGGCACGCCCCCACCGGGGGTGCCCTCCGGTGGTGACCCGCTGGACATCCTGCGCGCGGTGGAACACGGCCTTCGCGCCGCCCACGAAGACGGCGCGCCGCCCCTGATGGGTGGGCTCGTCGGCTACCTCGGCTACGACATCGTCCGGCGGATCGAGCGGCTTCCCTCGCACGCCGTGGACGACCTGCGCCTGCCCGAACTGCGGATGCTGCTGGCCACCGACCTCGCCGTGCTCGACCACCGGGACGGCTCCTGCCTGCTCGTGGCCAACGCCTTCACCGCGCCCCCGGACCCCGATACCGGCGAGGCCGGGGCCGCCCCGGCGCACCCGGCCGGCCGTGCCGCCGACGGCCGACGTGACCCCGCCGAACTCGACGCCCTCTACGACGAGGCGGTGGCCCGCCTGGACACGATGACCAGCGACCTGGCCAAGTGGAGCGAGCCGACGGTGGCCACCACGACCGGTGCGCTGACCGGCATCGACGACTTCGTCTCCGCCACGCCGCCCGGTGCCTACCAGAGCGCGGTCGAGCGGGCCATCGAGGAGATCCGCGCCGGGGAGTGCTTCCAGATCGTCGTCTCGCAGCGCTTCGAACGCGCCACGACCGCCGACCCGCTGGACGTCTACCGGGTGCTGCGCACCACGAACCCGAGCCCGTACATGTACCTGCTGCGTTTCGGTGACCACGACGTCGTCGGGTCGTCGCCGGAGGCGCACGTGAAGGTCACCGGCCGGCGGGCCCTGCTGCATCCGATCGCCGGCTCCCGCCCGCGCGGGGCGACGCCCGAACAGGACGCCGAACTCGCCGCCGAGATGCTGGCCGATCCCAAGGAACGCGCCGAGCACGTGATGCTGGTCGACCTCGTGCGCAACGACCTCGGGCGGGTCTGCGTACCCGGCTCGGTGCGGGTCGTCGAGTTCGCGTCCGTCGAACGCTTCTCGCACATCATGCACATCGTCTCCACGGTGATCGGTGAGGTGGACGGGCAGCGCAGCGCCGTGGACGTGCTGAGGGCGACCTTCCCCGCCGGAACACTGTCCGGAGCGCCGAAGGTGCGCGCGATGGAGGTCATCGACGAGCTGGAACCGACCCGCCGCGGCGTCTACGGCGGAGTCGTCGGCTACCTGGACTTCGGCGGTGACCTGGACACCGCCATCGCCATCCGGACGGCGGTGATCCGTGACGGCGTCGCCTACGTGCAGGCCGGCGCCGGGATCGTCGCCGACTCCGATCCCGATGCCGAGGACCGCGAAAGCCGCACCAAGGCCGCGGCGGTCCTGCGGGCGATCGAGGTCGCCGAATCCCTGCGGCCGCCGGTATGACCTCCGCCCAGGGCCCCGCGCCCACCGACGGCGCGCTTTCGGCCGACCCACCGCCCTCGGGGCCCGGTTCGTCGCCGGCCACGGCCGAGGCCGCCCGGGCCGGTCGGCGCGAACGCGGCCTGGCCGTGCTCGGCTGCCTGCTCGGCGCGGGCCTGGTACTTGTGTGCGGGGCGGCCACCTGGGTGTCGGCCCGGGTCGGTGCGCCGCACGCCGAAAGCGACGGCGTCGCTGTGGCCGCGCCGCTGGCCACCCACTGGACCGGCTCGGCGCTCGCCCCGGCCGCGACCGCGCTCGCCCTGGTCGGGCTGGCCGCCGCCGTGGCCATCGTGGCGGCCCGCGGCATCGGGCGCACCATCGTCGGGCTGCTGGCCGTCGTGGCCGGGATCGGCGTCGTCTACGCGGCTCTGCGCGTCGGACTCGACCCGGCGCCAGTCCTGCGCCGCACCGACAGTGTGCGTCAGCTCTCCATCGGCGGATCGGCGGAGATCACCGGCCTGCACCGCTCGGTGGCACCCTGGCTGGCCGTGTTCGGCGGTCTGCTGCTCACCGTCGCCGGCGCGCTCGCCGCCGTGCGCGGGCGCCGATGGCCGGCGATGTCGGGCCGCTACCAGACTCGCGACGCCCGGCCGGTCGACGCCTGGGATGCGATCGAGCGGGGCCACGACCCCACCTGATCACCGGAACTCGCCGCGGCCACCCGGAGGGCCACTCCACTCGCCGCGCCCGGCCTGCGGGCCGCACCGGCGCGGGGGAGCGGTGAGCGAGGCAAGCAGATCCCGCTGCCGACGCAGATCGGCCTCCAGCAGGCAGACCAGCGCGTCCATCCGATCCAGGCAGCGGCGCAGCCGTTCGAGCGGTTCCTCCGGCTGACCACCGACGGCCTCGCCGTCGGCCGGCGAGCCGGCGGGCGCAGCCACGGGCCGGCCTGGCACCCGTGAGCCCGAGGGCGCCCACCCCGACAGTGGCGGGATCAGAATCTGGTGAGTCTCCACGCGTCCTCCCTCGGCTCCGAACGTGTGTTCGACTATACGGGATCGAAGAGGTGTTCGGCCACTGTGGCGGGCCGCCGGCGTGGCGCGCGGTCGTCGTCACGTCGCCGGGGCGGCCCGCTCGGGTGCCCTCCGCGTCCGGCGCGGACCGCCGGGAGGTGGGGGCGAGTGGTCGCGGCACGTAGCAAGGTGCGGGTGCCTCGGCCCTACCTCGGTGACCTGGCCTACCATCGGCGGCATGAGCGCGAAAGCCGCGAGCACGGGTCGATGAGCGTCCTCGACGACATCCTCGACGGGGTCCGGTCCGACCTTGCCGTGCGTGAGAAGCAGACCTCCCTCGATGACCTCAAACGGCGCGTCGAGCGCGTCCCCGACCCCCGGGACGCCCTGGCCGTCCTACGCGACTCACCGGTTTCGGTGATCGCCGAAGTCAAGCGCCGTTCGCCGTCCAAGGGCAGCCTGGCGGCGATCACCGACCCGGCCGCCCTCGCCGTCGACTACGAGGCGGGCGGTGCCGCGGCCATCAGCGTGCTCACCGAACAGCGCAGGTTCGGTGGCTCACTCGCGGATCTTGACGCCGTGCGCCGGGCGGTCGACGTCCCGTTGCTGCGCAAGGACTTCGTCGTCTCGCCCTACCAGGTGTTCGAGGCCCGTGCGCACGGGGCGGACATCGTCCTGCTCATCGTCGCCGCGCTCGACCAGCCCCGGCTGGTCGGCCTGCGTGAGCGCATCGAATCCCTCGGCATGACCGCCCTGGTCGAAGTGCATGACGAGGCCGAACTCGATCGCGCGCTGGAGGCCGATGCCCGCCTCCTTGGCGTCAACGCGCGCGATCTGCGTACCCTCGAGATCGACCGGGGCACCTTCGCCCGGCTGGCCCCGCGGATTCCGTCCGGGGTGCTGAAGGTCGCCGAGTCCGGTGTACGCGGGCCGCACGACCTGCTTGCCTACGCGGCGGCGGGAGCCGACGCGGTGCTGGTGGGCGAGGCCGCGGTCACCGGTGATCCCCGTCAGACGGTGGCCGACCTGGTCGCCGCCGGCGCGCATCCGGCCGCGCGCGTCGGGCGCTGACCCGCGCACGTCGCAGACCGGGTCCCCCGCGCCGAAGATCGAGACGCGAGTGCGGGGGAGTCGGGCTCCTCGGCGGGGATGCCCAGGTCCGCCCCTTTGGGGCCGACGGGCACCCCCCGCGTCGGCGTCGGCCCCCGCGGCCGGTGGACGCGTTCTGTCGGAGCGGCCCGATACAGTCGGACCGTGTCCACGCGAACCGCTGTCCCAGCCGCCTCCGCCGATGCCGTGGGTGCGGCGCCGTCCCTTCTCACGGGTGTGCAGGCCGCGGCGGGCTGGCAGGCGTTTCCGGACGCCTCGGGTCACTTCGGCAGGTTCGGCGGGCGTTTCGTGCCCGAAGCGCTCATGGCGGCGCTTGACGGGCTGACCGAGGCCTACGCCCAGGCCCGGGTCGACGACACGTTCATCGCCGAACTCGACGACCTGCTCGCGAGCTACGCGGGCCGGCCCACCCCCCTGACCGACGCGCGCCGGCTCACCGAGCACGTCGGCGGCGCCCGCATCCTGCTCAAGCGTGAGGACCTGGCCCACACCGGCTCACACAAGATCAACAATGTGCTGGGGCAGGCCCTGCTGACCAGGCGGATGGGCAAGTCCAGGGTCATCGCCGAGACGGGCGCCGGTCAGCACGGGGTCGCCACCGCCACGGCCTGCGCCCTGCTCGGCCTGGACTGCGTTGTCTACATGGGCGAGGAGGACACCCGCCGCCAGGCCCTCAACGTCGCCCGGATGCGCATGCTCGGCGCCGAGGTCGTGCCGGTCACCTCCGGCAGCCGCACCCTCAAGGACGCCATCAACGAGGCGCTGCGCGACTGGGTCGCCACCGTGGAGGACACCCACTACTGCATCGGTTCGGTGATGGGTCCCCACCCGTTCCCGATGCTGGTGCGTGATTTCCAGCGGGTGATCGGCGTCGAGGCCCGGGCCCAGGTTCTCGAGCGCACCGGCCGGTTGCCGAACGCGGTGGTCGCCTGCGTCGGCGGCGGCTCCAACGCGATGGGCATCTTCCATCCGTTCATTCCCGACACCGAGGTCGCGCTGATCGGCTGCGAGGCCGGCGGCGACGGTGTGGCGACCGGTCGGCACGCGGCGGCGATCGCCGGCGGCGCCCCCGGCGTCCTGCACGGCATGCGCACCTACCTGCTGCAGGACGAGTGGGGCCAGACACAGGTCTCGCACTCGATCTCCGCGGGTCTGGACTATCCCGGTATCGGCCCCGAGCACGCCCTGCTGCACGAGACCGGCCGAGCGACCTACCGGGTGGTCGACGACACCGCCGCGATGGAGGCGCTCGCCCTCGTCGCCCGCACCGAGGGCATCCTGGTCGCGATCGAGAGTGCCCATGCCTTCGCGGCCGCGATCGAGGTGGCCCGTGAGCTGGGCCCGGAGGCGACCCTGCTGATCAACTGCTCCGGTCGGGGCGACAAGGACGTCGACACCGCCGCCCGCTGGTTCGGCCTGTTGGACGAGCCCGCCGACCCCGCCGGCACCGCTGCCGCCGCGGGTACCGCGGAGGGTGGCGGGCAGCGATGACGGCGACGAGCGGCGGCCTGGCCACACCGGATCAGCCATCGACGGCCCGCGGGCCCCAAGCGAACGGACGCACGATGCCCAGCCGGTTGGACGACTGCCTCGCCGCGGCGCGGGCCGAGGGCCGTGCCGCCCTCGTCGGCTACCTGCCCGCCGGCTATCCCACGGTGGACGGCGCCATCGCGGCGATGCGGGCCATGGTCGCCGCCGGGGTGGATGTCGTCGAGGTCGGCCTGCCCTACTCCGACCCGACGATGGACGGGCCGGTCATCCAGCAGGCCGCCGACGCGGCCCTGCGCGGTGGCCTCACCACCCGGGACGTGCTGCGCACCGTCGAGGCGGTCGCCGACACCGGTGCTCCGACGCTGGTGATGACCTACTGGAATCCGATCGAGCAGCATGGCGTCGCCGCCTTCGCCGCCGACCTCGCGGCGGCGGGCGGTGCCGGAACGATCACCCCGGACCTGCCGCCCGAGGAGGCCGCCCCCTGGCTCGAGGCCACCGCCGCGCACGGCCTGGACCCGGTGTTCGTGGTCGCCCCGAGCTCGTCGACCGAACGCCTGCGCCGCGTCGCGGACATCACCGGCGGTTTCGTCTACGCCGCCTCCCTGATGGGAGTCACCGGTGCACGGTCCCAGGTCGGCACCCAGGCCGAGGGCCTCGTCGCGCGGGTCCGCGCGGTCACGTCACTGCCGGTCGCCGTCGGTCTCGGGGTGGGCACCGCCACCCAGGCCGCCCAGGTCGCGGCCTTCGCGGACGGCGTCATCGTCGGATCGGCGCTGGTCCGCGTGCTGCTCGACGCGCAGCGCCGCGGGGGGGGGGGGGGGGGGGGGGGGGCCCCCCCCCCCCCCCCCCCCCCCCCCCCCCCCCCCCCCCCCCCCCCCCCACCGCGGCACCCTCGACCGGTCGTCGGCGGAACGTCCACCGGATGGTGGATCTCACGCGTGGTGCGCGGGGTGGCCCGGTGCGGACCGGATGGTCATCCGGCGCGCGGTTTCCCGGTGGGAATCCCGCCGTGCCGACAGCGGTCCCGAGCTGGGCCGGTGGGTGTCGAAACGGACATCGGGTGATCGTGTGGCGGTTGCGCGTGACGTCGCCTGATGGTGGCGGGTTGTGCCACCCATGGCGTGGGATGTGTGTGGGTCGCTGCATTCGGGCAGTCCAAGAATTGATGTATCCCCGGGCAACTTCGTTCGACCGCCGTGCGTCGGAATGGGTGAAGGGGGAGGGGCTTATGGGGAATACCCGGAGGGGGCTACCCTCCGTATTTATCCGCCCTACGGCGAGTAATTGTCGTGGGGATGACGCACAGCGTTTCGTGATCGACGGGACGGGGCGGCGACCCCTGGGTACGGTTCAAAGCAAGGTTTCCGTCCGGCAGTGGCGCCGGCCGTGTTCTTTGGAAGAGGGCGTTGAATGTCTCGCTCGGTAATGAAGCCCTCACGTGCGTCCCGGGGAGGGTGGGTGCTCCCGGGGCGCCGGCGGGCAGCCGCGTGTGAGACGCCCGCGTCCGGCATGGCCACCGCATCCGAACCGGCCGCCGCCGTTCGCTCGGGCGTTCCCGGTGTCCCGTCCGGCTCGAAGGCCGAGACCGTGGCACTGAGCCGTCCCGGCTGGCGGGCGGGGCGCCGGTTCGGGGCCGCGTTCGGGCTGGTCGCGGCGTTGGGGTTGGCCGCCTGCTCCTCGGGCAGCGGCTCGTCCACGCCGGCCGGGGTCGCCGCGCCACCGCCGCCGGCGGCCAGCGTCACGGTCACCCCGGGCGACGGTGTCGACGGGGTCGCCGTCGGCGATCACATCGTGGTGCGGGCCAACGCCCCGCTCGCACAGGTCAGCGTGAACCGGCAGGCCAGCACCACGGAGAAGACCGACGCGGGTGCCGTGCTCGGCGACTTCTCCGCCGACCGCAGGACCTGGACCTCCAACCAGGGGCTGTTCGCCGCGTCCCGCTACGACGTGGCCGCCAGTACCACCGCGGCCACCGGCATCACCGGCACCACCGCCGTGCGCTCGAGCTTCGAGACCGGCACCCCGGAGCGGGCGATGCGGGTCTCCTGGGAGCCGGTCGCCGGGCAGACCGTCGGGGTGGGCGCGCCGATCAGCCTCACCTTCAACGCCGCGGTGACCGACCGGGCCGCCATCCAGTCGCGGCTGGCGGTGCGCACCGACCCGCCGGTGCTCGGTGCCTGGCACTGGGTGACCAACCGGCTGGTGGTGTGGCGTCCGCAGCAGTACTGGACCCCGGGCACACAGGTGCACGTGGAGGCGAACCTCGCCGGTATGGACGTCGGTGGTGACCGCTTCGGCGTGAAGGACCGCGCGATGGACTTCGTCATCGGCTCGGCGCAGATCTCCAAGGTCGACTCCGCGGCCCACACCATGCGCGTCTACCGCAACGGCACCCTGCTGCGCAGCTTCCCGGTCAGTCTCGGCAAGCCGAGCACCCCGTCGATGGACGGTCCGCACAACATCCTCGGCAAGTCCGCCGAGGTGATCATGGACTCGGCGACGGTCGGCGTCCCCAAGGGCGACCCGGACTACTACTACGAGAAGGTCCAGTGGGCGGTGAACTACACCAGCGGCGGGCAGTACGTGCATTCGGCGCCCTGGTCGGTCCCGAGCCAGGGGCGTGACAACGTCTCCCACGGTTGCGTGAACGCCTCGCCAGCCGACGCCGAGTGGTTCTACAACCTCAGCCGCCTCGGTGACATTGTCGACATTTCCAACACCGGCCGTCCCGCCGACACCAGCCAGCTGGGCAACTACTGGTCGGTCTCGTGGGCCGCCTGGAAGGCAGGCAGCGCGCTTCCGGTCTCCGACCAGCCCGAGACCGCGGCCCCCCCGTCCAACCCGGCGACCGCTGCGGCGACGGCCCCCGCACCCGCCGGGGGCGGCGGACCTGTCCAGGGCAGCGCCCCAAGCCCCGGCGCCCTGTCCGCACGCGGCACCTGACCAGGGCGTTCGGCGCCACCGTCCGGCCTGTCCCTCCGTCGTCCGGTCCGAACCACGTCCGTCCGCCGTCCGAGTCCTGGACGGCGGACAGGGGTGACATCGGGCACCGGCCGCACCGATCCGCTGCCCGCCCGCACACCTGGCAACGGTGACGAACGCGCCACATGTCGGCGAATTTCCCCCGGATCGTCCCATGGGGCGGCCCGTGACAGCCTGGGTCGGCCCATGCTGTTGAGTGGAACCATGACGACTGTGCGCCCACGAACCGCCCGGGATGCGCCGGGCGCCGGGAGGACCGGCGTGGGCGTGGTGACGGTCGGCGGGAGCCGGGCGGGCACGGCGGTGCACGCCCGGAACGCGGACCGAGGGCGACGTTCGAGAGGTGCACTGTGAGGCGCTTGCGAAACCAGACCACGGGTCTGCCGGTCTGGTGGGTAGAGGTGCTGATGCTCGCCGTGTTGTACTACTCGTACACCGGCACGCGATCGTTCGCCGATGCCTCCGCGGCGGACGCGATTCGCCTGGGGCACGACCTGCTGCGGCTCGAGACCTGGCTGCACATCGACATCGAGCTGTCGCTCAACCGGTGGGTGCAGAGCGTTCCGGTGGTGGCGGTGCTGTGCTGCTACTACTACGGCACGCTGCATTTCGTCGTCACGCCGAGCCTGCTGATCTGGACGCACCGGCGCAACATCGGAAACTACTCGCAGATCCGCTGGACGCTGGTCGTCACCACCCTGATCTCCCTGCTCGGCTTCTTCCTGTTTCCCACCGCTCCCCCCCGGCTGCTCCCCGGTGAGCCGTTCACCGACACCATGGCCCACTTCGAGGCCTGGGGCTGGTGGACCGGCACCGCCAGCGCCGCTCCGCAGGGCCTCGAAGGCATCACCAACCAGTTCGCCGCCCTGCCCTCCCTGCACTGCGCCTGGGCGCTGTGGTGCGGATTCCTCCTGTTCCGCTACGGCCGCCGCCGGATCACCCGTGTCCTCGGTCTCCTTTACCCCGCGGCCACGGTCTTCGTCGTGATGTCCACCGCGAACCACTACCTGTTGGACGCCGCCGCCGGATGGGCCGTCCTCGGCTTCTCCGCCGGCCTGGTCGCCCTCGTCCTCGCCCGCCGCCGGGCCAGCCGCACCGCCGCTTCCAGCGAGTCCAGCGCCGCGTCCAGCGCGGATTCCGGCACCTCCGCCAAGGGTTCGGACGGCACGACCCAGGTGGACGGCGCGGTGCTGTCCGATGGCACGGCGACCTCGAAGGGCACGGCGACCTCGAAGGGCATGGCGACCTCGGGCGCTGCGGCGGTGTCGGGCGAGGGCTCAGACGCCGGATCCGAGGCCAGCATCGCCAAGCAGCCCGATGGAGCCCCCGTCCGCTGACCGTCAGCAGCCGCCCGCCGACGGTCGGAGGCACGAGAGGCCACGAGAAGGCCGTCAGCGAACAGAGCCAGGGCCTCGCTGCGCGGTGATGAGCATCCGAAGCCCGCGGGCCGCGTCCTTGGATGGTGGCCTTGGGTGAATCGCCTGCGGGTGGGCGTGGTGTGGGTTGGGCTGCCCCTGCGTGTCCGTCCCTGCGTGTCCGTGGCTGCCGGACGTGGTGGTGGGTTGCGCCGTGATGGTGGATGCGTGGGTGAGGTGAGGGTTCGGGGGCGGGGTGAGTGGGTGGGCTGGTGGGTGGGGGAGGGATCAAGGGTGGACGCGTGGGTGGATGGTGGTAACCCGGGCGGGCGGGTTGTTCGCCCCGCTGTGTCCCTGCCGTGGGCGATGTGCGATGGTTGTGCCTGATCCCGCCTGGCTTGATCCGAACTCGGCTCGCCTGGCCCGATCCCGCACTGCTTGGCCCCGCATGGCCTGACCTCGCGTGGTGTGATGCCACGCGGTCCGATCTCGCACGGAGTCCGTTCGATGACCCAGTCTCTGGCCGCGCGTATGAACCGTCCTCGGCCGATCGCCTTCGCCGTCTCGTTGTTGTTGGCATGGCTGCTGCTGGCCCTGATCGCGTTCGCGTTGCGTCGTGGGCCCATCCAGGATGATCTTTCTGCTCGGGCGAGTGCGGCGGTCAGGGCGGTCGGTGGGGTGCACGCGCAGGTGCGCATCGAGGGGCGGGAGGCGGTGGTGACCGGGCGTTTCCCGAACGCGGCCGCGGCCGAGCAGGCGCGGGCGTCGGCCGCCGTGTCCGGCACGACCTCGGCTCGACTCGGGGCCGACGTGGTGATCGCCACCGAACCGGCTCGGCCGCTGGTGCTGGCCGTGACGGGTGGGGTCCTCACGGTCACCGCGACGGTGGCGGACCGGGAGAGCCGGGACGCGCTGCTGGCCGCTGTCGCCGATGCCGCCGGTAAGGCCGGTAAGGCCGGCAAGGCGGAGGTGCGGGGGCGGATCACCCTGGATCCCAGGGTCGGCGAGCCGTCCCTGGGGGCGGTGCCGGCGCTGGCAGCGGCGGTGCAGGGCGTCTCCGGCGATCACGCGGTGACGCTGCTGGGGTCCACGGTGGAGCTGACCGGACGGGTGGCTGACCCCGCGGCCGGGCGTCGCCTCGAGGCGACCTCCCTCGACGCGGCACGGGCCAGCGTCCCCGGCGTGACAGTGCAGAACCACCTGGCCATCCCGGCGGCCGCCGCGAAGCCGTCCACCGGTTCCCCGGCGGGCGGTGGTGCGGTGTCCTCCGGTGGTGTGGGGTCCGGTGGCGCGGCAGGTGATGGCGCGACGGAGGTGCTCGGTGCGGTGCGGGCGGCGCTGGGGGAGGGGGGCGTGACCTTCCCGGTGTCCGGTGCCACGCTCAGCCCGGCGGTGCGGGTCCGGCTGGATCGGGTCGCCGACGTGCTGCGTGGGGGTGATCTGACGGTCCTCGTCGCCGGGCACACCGATGCCACGGGGCCGTCCACCGTCAACCAGGCGCTGTCGGTGCAGCGGGCCGAGGCGGTCGCCGACTACCTGGCCGGGCGGGGTGTGCCGCGCGAGCGACTGAAGGCAGCGGGCTTCGGCGCGCTGGAACCGGTCGGTGACAACGGCACCCGGGCCGGTCGGGCGGCGAACCGTCGGGTCCAGATCGCGGCGGCGCCGACCTCCTGAGTCCGGTCGAACGGGTAGCAGCGCCGCGGATCCGGTGTGACTGCCGCTGACCGTGGTAGGCAGTCGCCATGGGCGACTCAAGCATGGGGCTGCACGAGCAGCCTGATCGGCTCTCGCCGCAGACGATCGACCGCCACCGGGCGATCGTCTCGCTGATGGAGGAGCTGGAGGCCGTCGACTGGTACGACCAGCGCTACGACGCCTCGACGGACCCGGAACTGGCGCAGGTACTGGCGCACAACCGGGACGAGGAAAAAGAACACGCCGCGATGACCCTCGAGTGGCTGCGGCGCCATGATCCCGTGCTGGACACCCAGCTGCGGACCTACCTGTTCACCACCGGACCGGTCACGGAGGTGGAGGAGAACGTCACCGATGGCAGCGGTGCTCTGCTGCCGGACGTCCCTTCCGCACCCGAGCGGGCGGCGGCGCCCGGTGACGGTTCCCTTGGCATCGGAAGTCTGAAAGGTGTTGTAGGAGCATGAATCATCTGCTGCGCGGCCACGCCCCGCTGACGGACGCTGCCTGGAAGGCGGTCGACGAGGAGGCCAAGGCCAGACTGACGACCAACCTGGCCGCCCGCAAGGTCGTCGACTTCGCCGGACCGCACGGATGGGAGTACTCCGCGACCCCGCTCGGCCGGGTCGAGGCGTTGTCGTCACCGCCGTCGGCAGGGGTGTCGGCGCGGGTGCGCAAGGTGCAGCCGGTCATCGAGCTGCGGGTCGGGTTCACCCTCGACCGGGCGCAGCTCGCCGACGCCGACCGTGGCGCCGATGACATCGAGCTGGCCCCCCTGCAGGAGGCGGTGCGCCGCATCGCCAACACCGAGAACGCGGTGGTGTTCCACGGTTACCCGCAGGCGGGCCTGATCGGCATCACCGAGGCGTCGTCGCACCCGGCGCTGCCCCTGGCGCCCGGCACCGACACCTACCCGCCGAGCGTCGCGAAGGCCGTCGCCCTGCTGCGTCGCGCCGGCATCAGCGGGCCCTACGCCCTGGCACTCGAGCCGGACCTCTACACCGCGGTGATCGAGACCGCCGAGCATGGTGGCTACCTGCTGCTCACCCACCTGCAGCACATCCTCGACGGCCCGGTGGTGCAGGCGCCGGGGATCACCGGGGCGGTCGTGCTGAGCCTGCGTGGCGGCGACTTCGTGCTCGAGTCGGGCCAGGACCTCTCGATCGGCTACGCCGCGCACACCCTTGAGACCGTCGATCTGTACCTCGAGGAGAGCTTCACGTTCCGCGTCGCCGAACCGGACGCCGCGGTCGCGCTGGTCCCGCCGACGGCCTAGCCGGACCGACGGGTCCGGCCTGTCGCCGGCCTGGCCCGTCGCGTCCGTCCGTCGCGTCCGTCCGCCGCGCCCGTTCTGGATCTTCGATCGCTGGTCTGGCCGGGGCGCCGCGTGGCGGGGCACCATCCGGCGGGGTCGGACGTCCCGTTGTGCCTGGTCGGTCTGGTATGCCGGAGGGGGCCCAAGGCGCCAGGCGTGGGGGAATCCCGTCATCTTGCGCGCGGAGTCCCGACGTGGCACCCTGTCTTTAGGGAAGCCTTAGCTAAGCCATCGCGCCTGTAGTCGGCCGGCGAGGCATCCCCGGCAGGGTCGTCCCACTGCCGATCGGCGCACTCGCGGCGCACGGTCGGCTCGGCCTGGTGAGGTGCGGTGCTCGTCTGTTCCTGTTTCGCGGTGTCCGATCGGACGCTGCGTGAAGTGATCATCCGTGGTGCCCGCGACGTCGACGAGATCGGCGAACACTGCGAGGCCGGCACGGGCTGCGGCGGGTGCGTCGAGGAGATCGAGGATCTGCTCGACGAGATGGTCCCGGGCTGCGGCCGCCGGTTGGTGGCCTGATCGGGCCCACGTGGGTTCCCGGTCCGGGCACGCCCGTCAGGAACTCGCTGACAGCGCGCTGACCAGCGCAGGCACCTCACAGAGCGCTATTGGCGAAGCGGTCGTTTCTGTACGAGGTAGCACGATCTGATGGTCCGTCCGGCGGGCTTTCACTGCGCTGCGTAACGTCCTCGCTGTGGCTCGGAGACTGGCGCGCATCGCTGAACCGCGCCCGGATGTGGCGGGGATGTCCCATTCGTGGCGACTGGCCGTCGTGGGTGCCCTCATGCTGGGTCTGGCGACGCTGCTCGGGCCCGCGCAGCCACCGGGCCGCGGGGCACCCGTCGTGTCGACGGCCGCCAAGGTGCGACCGGCCGCCTCGGGCGTGGTGCCGCCCACCCAGCCCGATCCGGGGGCCGCGGGCCCATGGCCGGTGGGCTACCGAACGGTGCGACTGGCCGATCCGCATCGCCTCGGTCGGGTCCTGACCACCTCGCTGTGGTACCCGGCGCGGCCCGACGCGACAGCCGGTTCGACCCTGCCGCGCACGGTCGAACTGCCCGCCGGCGCGGGTACCGTGCGGCCCCTGGATCTCGGGACGACGGGCTCTCGCGCGGCGGTGGCGGCCGCGGCTTTCGCGGCCGCGGGTACGGACACCGGTGCCGGTGCCGGTGCCGGTGGGGGCTGGTCGCCGCTGGGCGGGGCCTGTCCGGTGGCGGCGTTCGAGGCGGCGCCGGACGTGCCGGGGCGGGCGGCGTTCTATCCGGTCCTCGGCCCGGTCGGACTGGTCTCGACGCTGGCCGTGACCGATGCCGCCCCGGCGAGCGGACCGTTCCCGCTGGTGGTGTTCTCCCACGGCAGCGCCGGCAGCCGGGTGCAGGCCGCGACCCTGCTGGAGGGGCTGGCCAGCCACGGCTATGTGGTCGCCGCCCCCGACCACACGGGCGACACCCTGCTGGACGCGGCGGCCGGCCAGACCGAACCGCAGACCCCGATGGCGGTCGAGCGCTCCCGTGACCTGTCCGCGGTGCTGGACGCGCTGACCGATCCGTCCTGCCAGGTGCGCGATCTGGTCCGGTCCGACCAGATCGCGACCGTCGGCTTCTCCTTCGGCGGCCTGACGTCGATCGTCTCCAGCATCGGCCTGCTGGACGCCCCCGCTGATCCCCGGGTGCGGGCGTCGGTGGGGCTCTCCGCGGCGACGTCGCCGCTACCCGCCGCGTGGCTGGCCGAGAACCGGGTGCCGACGCTGCTGCTCGGGGGCACCCGGGACACCTCGATTCCGCTGAGCCTGAATGCCGAGCGCGCGTTCGGCCAACTGACCTCGTCGCGGCCGCGGGTGCTGGTCACCGTCGCCGACGACACCCACAACTCGTTCACCGATGTCTGCCGCCAGGCCGCTCTGGTCCGTGACCGGGGCATGCCCGCGCAGGTGAGCGCGCGGATCACGCTGACCGCGGCCGCGACCTGCGGGCCGCCGATGATCGACCCGGTACGAGCCGAACTGCTGGTTCAACGGGCCACCGTGGCGTTCCTGGACTGGCAGCTACGCGGCCGGGCCGACAGCGGGCGGTTCCTCACCGAACAGGCCCTGGGTGATCCCAGCACGGTGAAGACCCGCACGGTGCTCTGAGGGACTCGGATCGACCGGTTCAGGTCAATGGACGGAAGCAGGCGGTGGCCGGATCCTGCGGATCGACGGTGTAAAGGGCCAGGGTGCCAGCCATCTCACGCGGATCGATGTCATGGTTGAGCATCAACGCGTGCAGGTCGGAAACCATCCGCAGGGTGTGATCCAGCAGGATCACGGCTATGCCGGACGGGCGCCGAACGCATTCCCCGAAGCGTGCGGTGGCCCCGGGATCGCCGGTGAGTTCGGCCAGCACGCCGAGCCTGATGCGCTCGGCGAGTTCCTCCCACACCCGCTCGCATTCCGGGGCTTCGACACCGCGCCAGATGCCGGAAACCCGAAGGCTCTCGACGACCGCGGTGGGCTGGCAGCCGGTGCGTAGATGCACGGCCACGGCCCACATCGCCATCAGCCAGCACAGCCCCCGCAGAGTGTGTTCGGGATCAGCGTGGGCCTGCTCGTACAGATGCTGTTCGGACTGCGTGCGGCTGGCCGGGGCAAGCCAGGCACCGGCCAGTCGTTCCAGGTCGACGATCTGCACCATCGGCAGGTCCGCTGGGTGCGGGCGCCCCAGAGCTGCGGCGCGGCCGGATTCGGCGTCGACCAACGCGAGTGCTCCTGGGTCGGAAAGTGTCTGCCAGGCCAGACCCGCCGATGGCATGGGCCCACGGTAGACCTCCGGCGCCGCGGAAAACCATGGTGTTGAGCGCACCATGTGAAATCTGCGGGATCAGCGGGCCATCACGAATCGGTGGAACATCGGATGGATCGCGAAGTGGTGCACGCTGTGCGGTGCGGGCCTGGGACGGCGGACCTGCCGGGCGAAACCGATGTCATCCACCCACGATCCGAACTCGCCCGCCGGACCAGCGCCGGTCGACGCGGCGCCGCCTGGCCGGCCTGGGCCGGAGGGTGGATCGGTGGGCGCCGGGTCGGCGGCGGTGAGGAAGCCGACGTTCCACAGCAGTTCGAGGATCGTCTCCGGCTCCCGACTGTCGATCCACTGCCGGGCCTCGGGAGTCAGCCCCACCGAGCCGGTCGCCATGTCCAGCAGGAACAGTTCCAGCTCCGCCCGTGACCACACCTCGGGGCCGGCGCGGAAGGTCTGGAAGACCCCGAGCAGACCGGGCGAGCCGAACCGGTACTCGGCGGCGATGTCCCGGGTGCGTTCGGCCGAGTAGGTCGGTTCCACCGCCAGGATGTCCCGCGGTGTGATCCGCACCGACGGCCGTGCGCTGTGCGCGCGGGCATGGTCAAGCGCGTGGCTGCAGAACTGGATGATCTCCCGTGGCCGGCCCAGGGAACGGTCGACCATATGGCGGAACGACCAGGCTGGCCGGGTGAAGGCCGCCTTCCAGCAGGCGTCGTCGTCGCGGGTGTCAAAGGTCGTTGATCGTCATACAGGCCTGGAACAGGCCCGCGACGAAGGCCTGGGCGTCCTCGGAGGAGTCCCAGCCCCGGTCCAGTTCGTCCACCAGAACGGTGACCCGGCTGCGTTCGCACAGGCGGATGAGCGGGGCCACCAGATGGTCTATCTCATGCAGCTTGTAAAGGTGCTGCAGTTCCCTGGTGCGGATGCCGGCCTCGAAGCGGCCGACCTTGACCGACTCGATGCGACGCAGGTAGGAGACGAAACTGTCGAACGGGCTTTCGGACATGCCGGCGTGGTTGTCCCGCAGGTAGGTGTAGATCTGGCTTTCCGCGCCGCGCCGCAGCCGGCCGTGCCGCCGGGTCACCTCTTTCATGATCAGAACAAGGAGAAGGTATTTCCAGGCGGTCGCGTAGGCGCCCAGTTTCGCCCACGCGCCGTCCAGTTCGCGGGTCATCGCGGAGCTCAGGAACTCGTAGGAGTAGTCCTCCGGCGCAAGCTCGATCACCAGGCCACCCGCATCGCGCTGGCGGTGGGCGATCGTCTTGAAGATGGCGCTCTTCCCGGCGCCGCGGTTGGCGACGAGGATCGTCTTGATACCCGAACTCATCTGAGTGTAGGCGGAGGACTCGATGAAATAGGCGTCGAGGCCGCGTCGGACGTCACGTTCCGCTGCGGCCGCGCCGAAACTGAGCCGGGCAAGGTCGACCATGTGGACCCCTTTGGCCGAACGATGGTGACGGTGCGGGCCGATCGGGATGTGACGATACCGTGACGTTGGAGCGCTGTCGGTGGAATATTCGCGAAGCGGCCGACCCGCACGCAAAAGGCGAGGTCCGGGGCCGGCGACGTCAGTCGCGTCCGGACCTCGCCTTTTCGATACCTACCCGCCAGGCCCGAGGACGGGGTGGTTCGACGGGTCTGGCGTCCTGTGGCGCGGGCGGTGGGTGTTATTCGCCGAGGAGGTCGAGGGGGGTGGTGGGG